>CAIVGK010000268.1 GCA_903905475.1 uncultured Burkholderiales bacterium
GCCAGCAGCTGCGTCCAGGCCTTGAACGTCGGGGTGTGAAGGACAGTGTTCATGAGGGGCTCTCAGCTGGGAAAGGTGACGGGAAAGGACGAAACAAGCCAGATGGCGTTGAAGGCCGAATGCAGCGCGATGCACGGCGCCACCCGGCGCGAGCGCTGATAGAGCACGCCAATGACCAGCGCCGGCAGCAGCGTGAGCAGCGATTGCCAGGTGCCCTGGCTCAGGCCATGAGCCAACGCGAACACCAGCGCCGTGGCGGCATTGGCCATGGCGGGCGAACGCAGGCGGGCCAGGAGTTCTTGTTGCAACCCGAGCCGGAAGATCACTTCTTCAACGACCGGCGCACCCGCCAGCAGCCACAGGACCGACCACGACGGCATGGCGAGCGGCTGCCGGGCGAGCAGCCAGACCAGCCCACCCAGGCACACGCCGCTCCACAGCGCGCTTGCACTGAGGTTGGAATCGGCAGGTGACAGGTGAGGAAAACGCATGCTGGTGGCAACTCGCAGGGTCAGTCGAAGATCTTGAAAACCATTCTCGGGAACGGGTCTTAAGGTTTCCTGAGGGTGGTTTCGGCAGGTGGCGGGCGGAGAAAACGCCGCGTGTTGGCGATAAAAATCGCCCATCAGGGGTCGGAAAATTCATTGTCTGGACGCCAGTAGGGGCTTGGTGGGCGCAGATGTATCGAGGCGTTCGTGGGGTCAGAACGTTCTGAACGGCCGTCGGTCAAAGCCCAACAAGCGCTGAGCTATCGGGTGTCCCACTGGGGCGCGATGCCGGCGTGGCGGTGGCAACGCCGGTGGCTGGCCAACGAGACGAGCGGCGCCGGGTTGCCGGCCGTTACGAGTTGGCCCTGGCTGCAACAACCCTCAAGGCTGTCTGAACGGGGTCTCGGGGCGCAGCGCGCGGTTCACTTGAAATCGCGGCTGTCGGTCATCAGCCGGCCGAGCAGCGGCGTGAGGTCTTCGAGCCGCGCGGCGATCAGGTTGCTGACCTCGCCGTCGCGCTGCCAGGTGCCGTGAACGGCGAGCAGACGCGATCTCAGCAGCACGCTGCGCTGCCGCTCGCGCAGCGACTTCCAGCAGATCACCTGCACGACGCCGGTTTCGTCTTCGAGCGAGACGAAGGTGGTGCCGTTGGCGGTCTCGGGCTGCTGGCGCAAGGTGACGATGCCGCAGCAGCGCACCATGCGGCCGTGGGGCACGGCGGCCAGCTGTTCGGCGCTGAGCAGCCGGCGCGCGCGCAATTGCGGGCGCAGCAGCGCCAGCGGATGGCGGCGCAGGCTCAGGCCCAGCGCGGCGTAGTCGAAGACGATCTCCTCGCCCTCACCTGCCGGCGGCAACTCGAGCACGTCTTCATCGATGGGCGCTTCACGCAGCAGCAGCGGCGCGGATCGCCAGGCGGCGGCGTCCCACACCTGCTGGCGGCGGTGGCCCGACAGGCTCATCAGCGCATCGGCCGCGGCCAGCAGTTTCATGTCGTGGTGCTGCAAGTTGGCGCGGCGGGCCAGGTCGTCGGCGCTGTCGAACACCTGCTCGCGGCGTGCCGCCACGATGCGCGCGGCCGCCTCGGCCGACAGCCCGGCGATCAGCCGCAAGCCCAGGCGCACCGCCGGCGGATGCGGCAGGCCCTCGAGCGTGCAGTCGACATCGCTGTGCATGACATCGGCCGCGCGCACCTCGACGCCGTGGCGCTGGGCGTCTTGCACCAGCTGCGACGGCGAATAAAAGCCCAGCGGCTGCGAGTTGAGCATCGCGGCCAGAAACTCGGCCGGGTGGTGGCACTTGATCCAGCAGCTGGCGTAGACCAGCAAGGCGAACGAGGCGGCGTGGCTCTCCGGAAAGCCGTACTCCGAAAAGCCCTTGATCTGCTCGAAGATGGCGCGCGCAAAGGCCTCGTCGTAGCCGCGCGAGGTCATGCCGTCGATGATCTTGGCCTGGTATTTCTCGAGGCCGCCCTTGCGCTTCCAGGCGGCCATCGCGCGGCGCAGGCCGTCGGCCTCGCCCGGCGTGAAGCCGGCGGCCAGGATCGAGATCTGCATCACCTGCTCCTGGAACACCGGCACGCCCAGCGTGCGGCCCAGCGCCTGCTCGAGCGCGGCGCTCGGGTAGCTGACCGGCTCCTTGCCCTGGCGCCGGTTCAGGTACGGATGCACCATGCCGCCCACGATGGGCCCGGGGCGCACGATGGCGACTTCGATCACCAGGTCGTAGAAGCAGCGCGGCTTCAGGCGCGGCAGCATGCTCATCTGGGCGCGGCTTTCGATCTGGAACACGCCCACGGTGTCGGCGCGGCACACCATGTCGTAGGTGGCGGGGTCTTCGCTGGGGATGTCTTGCATCTCGAACACGCCGCCCAGCCGCTCGCCGATGAAGCGCAGCGATTTGCTCAGCGCCGTGAGCATGCCCAGCGCCAGGCAGTCGACCTTGAGCAAGCCGATGGCGTCGAGGTCGTCCTTGTCCCATTCGATGACGGTGCGATCGGCCATGGCGGCGTTTTCGATCGGCACCATGCGGCACAGCAAGCCGCGCGTGAGCACGAAGCCGCCCGTGTGCTGGCTGAGGTGGCGCGGAAAACCCAGCAGCTGGCCGGCGAGCTTGAGCAGCTGCTGCACCTGCAAATCGTCGGCCGACAGGCCGGCCTCGGCCAGCCGCTCGGCACGCACCTCGTGGCCGTCCCAGCGCGCGTGCTCGCGCGCCACCGCATCGAGCGTGGCCACACTGAAGCCCAGCGCCTTGCCCACGTCGCGCAGCGCGCTCTTGGGCCGGTAGCTGATGACCACACCGGTGAGCGCGGCGCGGTCGCGGCCGTACTTGGCGTACAGGTACTGCAGCACCTCCTCGCGGCGCTCGTGCTCGAAGTCGATGTCGATGTCGGGCGGCTCGTTGCGCTCGCGGCTGATGAAGCGCTCGAACAGCACGCTCATGCGCGCCGGGTCGACCTCGGTCACGCCGATGCAAAAGCACACCACGCTGTTGGCCGCGCTGCCGCGACCCTGGCACAGGATGTGGCGCGAGCGCGCGAAGGTCACGATGTCGGCCACCGTCAAAAAGTAATGCTCGTAGCGCAGCTCGCCGATCAGCTCGAGCTCGTGCTCGATTTGCAACTGCAGCGCCGCCGGCACCCCCTGCGGCCAGCGCCGCCCGGCCCCCTCGAACGTGAGCCGGCGCAGGTAGGAGCCCGGCGTTTCACCGGCCGGCACCACCTCGTCGGGGTACTGGTAGCGCAGCTCGTCGAGGCTGAAGCGGCAGCGCGCGGCCACCACCAGCGTCTCAGTCAGCAGCTCGGCCGGGTAGGTCTGCGCCAGGCGCACGCGGGTGCGCAAATGCCGCTCGGCGTTGGGCTGCAGCGCCAGGCCGCATTCGGTGAGCGGCCGGCCCACGCGCGTGGCGGTGAGCACGTCTTGCAGCGGCTTGCGCGAGCGCACATGAAAGTGCACATCGCCCGCGGCCACCAGCGTGATGCCGCTGAGCGCACTCGCCTCGCGCAACCGGTGCAGCCACATCTCGTCATCGAGCAAGCGCAGCAGCTCGACCGCCAGCCAGCAGCGACCGGCAAACCCGGCCTGCAGCCAGCGGCACAGGCTCACCAGCTGAGCCTGCGTGGCACTGCGCGGTGGCGAGGCGATCACGACGCAGTCCTCGAGCTCGCTGGCGTGCAGGTCGGACACCACCAGCCGGTACGTGCCCTTGGGCGCGGCGCGGCGCAGCCGGGTGATGAACTGGCACAGGTTGCCCCAGCCATTGAGGTTGCACGCGAGCACCGTCAGCACGAAGGGCGTGGCCGGTAACGGCAGCGGAAAGGCGAACGGCGAGTCGCCTTCGCGCGCGCCCTCGCCCGGCCCGGCGTGAGCTTCAGCCAGCGCCACCTGGAACTGACTGCCCAGGATCAGCGGCATCGCGTGCGCCTTGGCCGCGACGTGGGCGCGCAC
>CAIVGK010000269.1 GCA_903905475.1 uncultured Burkholderiales bacterium
ATCGGCGCGCTGCGCGGCGGCCTGCCGGCAGCGCTGGGCGCGTTGCCTGGCGAGACCGCAGGCGCGGCGGCGGCCGGCTGGCACCTCACCGAGTCGCTCACCGCCATCCAGCCGCTGATCGTCGGCGGCAGCGCCGAGGCGCTGGCCGCCGCGGCGGCGCTCGAGTCGCAGGGCCTGTGGGTGCCGGCGATCCGGCCGCCCACCGTGCCGGCCGGCAGCGCACGGCTGCGCATCACGCTGAGCGCCGCGCACCGCGCCGCCGATGTCGACCGGTTGCTCGCCGCGCTGGCCGTGGCCGCCCGCACGACGGGAGCGCTCGCATGACCGCGTTCGGCCTGCGCGAGGAAGCGGCGGCGGCCCCGGCGCTGCGCGGCTGCTTCGTCGCCGGCACCGACACCGGCGTGGGCAAGACGGTGATCAGCGCCGGCTTGCTGCACCTGCTGGGCCGCCGCGGTCTGCGCGTGGCCGGCTACAAGCCGGTCGCCGCGGGCGCGGTGTGGCACGCCGAAACGGGTGAGCCCGGCGGTTGGCGCAACGACGATGTCGAAGCGCTGCTCGCCGCCGGCAACGTCGAACTCACGCGCGCCGAGCTGTGCCCCGAGGTGTTTGAAGCCGCTTGCGCGCCGCACCTGGCCGCACGGCTGGAGGGTCGTCGCATCGAGCCGCAGCGGCTGATCGACGGCGCGCGCCACCTCATGCCGCGCTGCGATGCGCTGGTGGTCGAAGGCGTCGGCGGGTTTTGCGTGCCGCTGGCCGAGGCCGCCGGCGCCGGCGGCGACTGGGGCACCGACGACCTGGCCGTGGCGCTGGCGCTGCCGCTGGTGCTGGTGGTCGGTTTGCGGCTGGGCTGCATCAACCACGCGCTGCTGACGGCGCAGGCGATCAGTGCGCGCGGCCTGCGGCTGGCCGGCTGGATCGCCAACCGCATCGACCCGGACATGGCCTGCGCGGCCGACAACATCGACACGCTCACGCGTGCCTTGCAGTCAAGACACGCCGCCCCCTTGTTGGGAGTGATCGCTCACATTGAGTCGCCGGACGCCGGCCTCGTGGCCGACCAGCTCGACGCGCCGGCCGTGATCGCGGCGCTGCAACTGCGGCGCTGATCGCGGTCGTCCCGGCACGCTGCCCCGGGACCTCCTGCGCCTTAACATCATCTGCTTTGCACCCGAGCCCACGATGACGGTCCACCAGCCCCGAGGCGCAGTCGAAGCCGTGCTCGCCGCGCTGCTGCGAGGCACGCTCAAGCTGCTGCTCAAGCCTGTCTTCTCCCCGCGGTTTTCGATCCCGTTCCAGCGCCGCTGGCTCGAGGGTCTGACGCGCAGCGCCTGGCTGCCGCGCGGCGTGACGGTCGAGCCGGGCGAGGTCGCTGGCGTGCCGGGTGAATGGCTGCGACCCGCCGGCGCCACGCGGCCCGGGGTGCTGCTCTATGTGCACGGCGGCGCTTTTTGCGTCGGCTCGCCGGCCACCCACCGCGCCCTGACCACGCGGCTCGCGCTGCTCACCGGATTGCCGGTGTTCGCGCCGCACTACCGGCTGGCGCCCGAGCACCCGTTTCCGGCCGGCCTCAATGATGTCGAGGCGGTCTATCGCGCCTTGAGCGCCGGCGCTCCGGTGGTGGTGGCGGGCGATTCGGCCGGTGGCGGGCTGGCGCTGTCGGCGGTGATGGCCTTGCGCGACGAGGGCGCCGTGCGGCCCGCGGCGCTGGTGCTGCTGTCGCCATGGGCCGATCTGACGATGCGCCACGGACCGCTGGTGCCGCCGCCCGGCGAGGCCATGCTCAGCGCGCCGTGGGCGGCGGTGTGCGCCGCGCACTACCTGGGCGGAGCGGCGGCCGACGACCCACGCATCTCGCCGCTGCGGGGCGACCTGCGCGGGCTGCCGCCGACGCTCGTGCAGGCCGGCACCGACGAGATGCTGCACGGCCAGGCGCTCGAGCTGCACGCCGCGCTCGAGGCCGCCGGGGTCGAGTCGACCTGCGACATCACCGCCGGGCGCTGGCATGTGTTCCAGACCCACGGCGGCGTGCTGCGCAGCGCCGACGACGCCATCGAGCGCATCGTGCGCTTCGTGATGCCGCCGCTGGCCGCGGCCACCCCGGCGCAGACCTCGACGCACCAGGTGGTGATCCTGGGCGCGGGCATGTCGGGGCTGTGCATGGCCATCAAGCTCAAGCGCGCCGGCATCGACGACTTCGTGATCCTCGAAAAGCAGTCCGGGCTGGGCGGCACCTGGTGGGACAACACCTACCCCGGCGCCCACGTCGACGTGCCCGCGCCGCTGTATTCGTTTTCCTTCGCGCCCAACCCCCACTGGTCGCGCCGCTTTGCCGCCGCGCCCGAGATCCAGGCCTACATGCAGCGCCTGGCGGCGCGCTGTGGCCTGCTCGCGCACTTGCGGCTGGGCAGCCGGCTGACCGAAGCGCACTTCGACGAAGCGGCCGGCCTGTGGAACTTCGTCACCGAGCGGGGCGATGCGCTGCAAGCGCCCTTTTTCGTGTGCAGCACCGGGCCGCTGAGCCAGGTGCGCTGGCCCGACATCCCCGGGCTGGCCGACTTCCAGGGCCGCAAGCTGCATTCGGCGCGCTGGGACCACCGCGTCACGCTCGACGGTCAGCGCGTGGCCGTGATCGGCACCGGCTCGACCGCCGCGCAACTGGTGCCGCCGCTGGCCGACCAGGCGCAGCAGCTGCACGTGTTTCAGCGCACCGCCAACTGGGTGATGCCGCGCGCCGACCGCACCTACCACGCGCTCGACCGCCTGCTGGCCCATGTGCCGCCCTACGCGGCGATGGTGCGCTGGAACTGGATGCAGGTGCTCGAATGGGGCCGTCGCGGCTTCGACGAGGGCACGCTGGCGCGCCGGGTGCTGCTCAAGGTGGCCAGCGTGCACCGCCGCCGGCAGGTGCCCAACGAGGCGCTGCGCGCTCGCCTCACCCCGCCGTATCCGCTGGGCTGCAAGCGCATCATCTATTCGAACGAGTTCTACCCGGCGCTCGGTCGGCCCCACGTCGAGCTGGTGACCGAGCCGATCGAGCGCCTTACCGCGCACGGCATCGTCACCGCCGATGGCCGCGAGCGGCCGATCGACACGCTGGTGTGCGCCACCGGCTTCGACGCCGTGCAGCTGCTGTCGTCGCTGCAGGTCACGGGGCTCGAGGGCCGCACGCTGCGCGATGCCTGGCAGCACGGCCCCGAGGCGTTCCACGGCATCACGGTGGCCGGCTTTCCAAATATGTTTTTGATGCTGGGCCCGAACACCGGCACCGGTCACACTTCGACGTTGCTCTACATCGAGCCCGAGGCCGACCACGCCATCGCCTGCATGCAGGCGGTGCGCGCCGGCGGCCACCGCTGGATCGATGTGCGCGCCGAG
>CAIVGK010000270.1 GCA_903905475.1 uncultured Burkholderiales bacterium
ATCCAGGGTCTTGTTGAGAATCTCCTCGGACTCACGGATGCGCTGGATGGCTTGATTGACGCCATCCTTGCCCTGTGCGATCTGTGCGTCGGCATCCTTGGTCTTCTGGGCCAGTTCGGCGCGCAATGCGTCCGCTTGGCGCATCAGGGCTTCGGCTTGCGCGTATTCCTGCTTGCGATAGGCATCGCGTGACTGCGATTCGAGCTGGGTGACCTGCGAAACTGCCTGCTCGGACTGCTTGCGGGCGTCTTCGCCGCGCTTGGCTTCGCTGGTTTGCGAGCTGGCCACCTGCGAGGCCAAGTCCATCGCCTTCTGGGCCAGTTGTCGGGCCTGCTCGAACTCGCCGTTGGCCAGCGCCTCGCGGGCCTTCTCCTGGTACTCGGCGATTTGGCGCTTGCGGTCTTCCGTGGCCTCGAAGTCGGTCATGCCCTGGCGCCGGATGTCGCGGACACGTTCCTCCGTCGTCATCGAGAGCTGGCGCTTCTCCTCCTCGATGCGTTTGATCTCGGCCAGATGTCGGTTGGCCTCGGTGTTGAGCGCGTCGATGTGCTGCCGGTACTCGGCCAGCGTCTGGGTCATCGTCTGGCGCTTGGTCGCCAGGATTTCGTTCTCGACCCGCCGGACGTTGGCTGTGCGCTCGGCTTCGGTCTGTCCGTCACGGCGTGCCGCTTCGATCTTGGCCCGCGACTCGTCGTCGATCAGTTTCAACGCGTCGATAGTCGCCTGCCGCCGCAGCGTGGTCTGCTGGGTCAGCGCATCGGTCAGCAAAGCTGTCGACTTGGTGATCAGCGCGGCTTCGGACTGCTTCGAGACTTCCAGCGCGGATTGCTCCTGCTGGTAGCGTGCCTTCACCGCCTCGATCTGGCGCTGCAGGTTGGCTTCGACGATAGACGTCAGTCCCTTGTAGGCCTCGGCCATCTTGGCAGTGGCGTCGTTGACCGTCTGGTTGGCCTTGCCGACGGCCTGCTCGACCTCCCCAAGGCGAGACTTCAGCTTCTCCAGGGCACCGTGGACGGCCTCGACGCCACGCCCGACCGCTTCCTGGGTGCCCTGACGCACAGCCTCCAGCCGCTTGGCGATCTCCTCGGCGGCGGTGGCGGCGGTGTTCATCGCGCCCTTGGCGGCGTCCGCCCCCTTGGTCGCGTCGGCGTACATCTGCGCGAAGATCTGGTTCATCTCCGCGAGGCGGGCCTCATGGCGCTTGGTGGCCTGCTCGATGGTGTCCGACGTGAAAACCGCCTTGAATACCTCCCAGCGGTACTGCAATTGCTCGATGCCTTTCATCAGCATCTCGACCATGAAGATGCCTGCCTTGCGGACGATCTCGAACTTCTCCGACAGCCACGTGCCGATCTCCCAGCCGACCAGGAAGGCCCCCAACACAGCGAATGCCGTCTTGAGCAAGCCGACGCGGGCCACGGCGGCCGACACCGACAGGTTGGCCGTCGCCCATGCGGCAGCAGTGGCGCTGGCGGCCGTGACCGCCGCCGCCCCGGCGATCTGCCACCCGGTGATGAGCGCCGGGATCAGGCGGTAGATCAGCACAGCCAGACCAACTTCAGCGATGCGCTTCAACCACTGCATCAACGTGTCGAGGTTGTTGGCGAGAAAGGTCAGCGCCTCAGCCAGCTTCTTGGTCAGACCCGTCGACTCGTCGACCCGGTTGATCCACTGCCCGAAGGCATTGCGCAGGCGCTCGAAAGCCTGGCTCACCGTCTGCGGCAGTTGGGCGTACTCGCTGGCCAGCTTGTCCTTCTGGCTCATCAGCGCGTTGACGACCACATCAGCGGTCAGTCGGCCTTCTTCGGCCAGCTTGCGCAGCCGCCCGATGGGCACATTCAGGCCATCGGCCAATGCCTGCGCCAGACGGGGGCTGTTCTCAACGACGGAGTTGAATTCCTCGCCCCGAAGCACACCAGACGCCAGCGCCTGCCCGAATTGCAGCAGGGAGGACTGCGCTTCGGTGGCCGATGCACCCGACAGACGCAGTGCCTGCGAGATGCTCTCGGTGATCGTCAGCGCGTCCTTCTGCTCGCCACCCAGCATCCGCACGGCCTGCTGGAGCTTGCCGTACAGGGTGGCCGTTTCCTGAATCGGCACGCCGATGCGCTGGGCGATATCGAACAGGGCCGCTTGGGCGGTGGTGAACTCACGCTGACCCGCCGTCGCCAGCTTCAGACGCGCGGACATCATGTTCCAGGCGTCGGCGATCTGGACGATCTCCAGCACCTTGCCAGCAGCCCAGTTGATCGACAAGAAGGCCAGGAGCTGCGTTTTGGCCGTCGCCACCTGATCACCGAACGCCGACATCCCGGCCTTGACCTCGGCCATTCCGGCGGCGGCCTTCGCCCCGGCGGTCTTGGCGGTGGTCGACAGCTCGCCGAGACTGCGTTCGGCGGACGTGATGGCGCGTTTGAGTCCGTCGTCAGCCCCTTCGAGCGCGACGAGGATGGAAATTCGTTTGGCCATGAGTCAGTCCACCGTGCTGATCTGGCGCTCGACCTCGGCCGCCAGACGCGGGATGCGACCCGCGACCAGACGCTCGATGTCGATGCGCTTCTTGAGCGTGACCTTGGGCACCAGGACGGCGATGGGCACGTCTGCACCGCGCTTGATGCGCTTGATGCCCTCAGCCTTGCGGTAACGGCGCTTGAAGCCCGCCAGTGGCCGGTCGTGCTCCTTGATGTTC
>CAIVGK010000271.1 GCA_903905475.1 uncultured Burkholderiales bacterium
GCTCAGGCGTGAGCGGCTCGCAATCGCCCGTGCATTCAGCCCGACCTCGCCAATGAGGTCGGGGTGCCACCGACGCCAAGCCGCTGCCTCGCCGGACTCTGATCGCACGCAGCGCCTGGCTCCGGCCAGACCTGCACAGGGGCGGCCTGACCGAGGCCGTGACTGACCTGGCCGGCCGCTGGCTGCTCAGCCCGCCCGCTGGGTGATGTCGCGGCAAATGCCCACGAGTCCGATCAGCGTGCCGTGCCGGTCAAACACCGGAGCCTTCAGGGTTTCGACCCGCACGCGGCGGCCGTCGGGGTAGTCCAGCCATTCGTCGTTGCGCTGGCTTTGCCGGCTGAGCAGCATCGCCAGGTCCCGCTCACGAAAGGACGTGGCGACGATCTTGGGGAACAGCTCGAAATCGGTCTTGCCGAGCAACGCATCGACCGGCCGGCCGACCAGTTCGCCCCAGGCCTTGTTGCCGCGGCGGTAGACCCCGTCGAGGTCCTTGAAGAAGATCACATCGGGGATCGAATCGATGACCGCTTGGGTCATCAGCGCATCGTCGGTCGTGCTGTCATTCATGTTGTTTTGTGCAGTGATGTGGTGACGCCCCGAACTGTGGCCGAGGACTTGCGGGGCCGCTACGGGTGCTGACCCTCTGAGGTTTTCGGCTTGACGCCGAGCGTCAGCGCTGGCCCGATGAACATCGACATGGCGGGGATCGCCATGCCGAGGCGCGTGGCGTGGGTCGCCCCTGTTTCAGGGGGCGTTCAGGGCGCAGACCGGCCAGGTGCGGCCAGCGCCGCGTCGGCGGCCAGGTGCTGCGAGCCGCCGCCGAGCGCGGCGTAGAGCGTCACCTGGGCGGCCAGCCAGGCACGCTGCGTTTGCACCAGCTGCTGCCCGGCGCCCAGGCTGTCGCGCTCGGCGTCGAGCACCTCCAGGTAGTGCGCGGCACCGCTGTCGTAGCGCAGCCGGGCCAGTCGCGCGCGCTCGGTCTGCACCACCAGCGTCGCACGCATCGTGTCCACCTGCACGCCGAGCCACCGTCGTGCCGAAAGCGCATCGGCCACGTCGCGAAAGGCCGTGCGCACCACCTGCTCGTAGCGCACCGCCGCCTGCTCGCGCTGCACCTTGGCGAGCTCGACCGCCGCGGCGCCGCGGCCTCGGTCAAAGATCGGCAGCGACACGCTGGGCGCCAGGCTCCAACTGTGGCCGCCGGTGGTGAACAGGCCATTGAGCTCGGAGCTCGCGGTGCCGTAGGCGCCGGTCAGTGCGATGCGCGGAAAGAAGTACGCACGTGCCGCGCCGACGTTGGCATTGGCCGACTTCAGGGCGAATTCGGCGGCTTCGACGTCGGGGCGGTTGAGCAGCAATTCCGAAGGCGCACCAGGCGCGATGGTCGCAAACGGCACGCCGGCGTCCAGCGGCTCGGTCCACGTCGACAGGTCGGCTGCGCCACCGACCAGCAGCGTCATCGCGTGCGACTCGACGGCGCGCGCTTGCTCGAGCTGCGTCACCAGCGCGCTGGCTTGCAGCGAGAGCACCTGGACCTGGGTCAGCTCCAGCTCGCAGGCCGATCCCAACTCGAAGCGGCGGCGAAAGAGGCTCGACGACGCCTCGCGGCTGGCCGCCGTGCGCTGCGCCAGGGCCAGCCGTTC
This sequence comes from uncultured Burkholderiales bacterium, assembly GCA_903905475.1. Lineage (GTDB taxonomy): Bacteria > Pseudomonadota > Gammaproteobacteria > Burkholderiales > Burkholderiaceae_C > PBB1. The sequence continues at coordinate 1,644 of CAIVGK010000271.1, forward strand.
GTCGAGCTCGCGCAGTCCCAGGTAGCCGTTGGCCACCTGCGCGATCACGCTGAGCTGGACCGCACGATGCGCCGCTTCGGTGCCCAGGTAGCTTTGCAGCGCAGCGTCGTTGAGGTTGCGCAAGCGGCCCCACAGGTCAATCTCCCATTCGGAAAAGCCGACGCCGGCCTGCAGCTGGTTGCCCACCACCGACTGCCCGGAGGCGTTCAGGTCGCCGGGGATGCGCCCACGGGTCGCATCGAAGGCCACGCCGATCGTCGGCAGGCTGTCGGCGCGCTGGATGCCGTGCAGGGCTCGCGCTTCGGCCACGCGCAGCAGCGCCAGGCGGATGTCGCTGTTGCGTGCCAGTGCCTGCGCAATCAGCGCGCGCAGCCGCTCGTCGACAAAGTAGTCGTGCCAGTCGATGCCCGCAGCCGGCGCCGCCGAGGCGGCCGCACCGAAGCCATCAAAGGTGTCGGGCACCGCCAGCGGCGGACGCACATGCGGCGTGGCCAGCGAGATGCAGCCGCCCAGGGCGGCGCACAGGCACAGCGCGGTCGCGGCCTTCCAGACGCGGCGCGCCAGCCTCGGCTGCCGCGCGCTTGAAGTCGACCCGCTGGTGATGGACACGAACAAACCTTCTTGAGGCATCTCCGGGAAGCCGGACCATTCGGCGCCAGTGTGCGTGCGGGCTCGGCGGATGAGCTTGCGCTGGCGCAAGGGACCCTTGAGTGGCGACAACGCCGCACGCACCGCGTGCCGCCACACTGGGCGAGCGGTGGCCGCGATGACCCTCTCCGAACAAGCAAGCCCCGGTTTCAACGCCCGCCTGGTGGGCCGCTTCATCGGCATCGCGCGGCCTTACCTGCGCAGCGACGAACGCTGGCGCGCGCTGGGGCTGCTGGCGCTGCTGGCCGTGTTGCTGCTCTGGCAGACCGCCTTCAACGTGGCGTTCAACCACGAGAGCGGCGAGTTCACCTCGGCGCTGGCCGCGCGCGACGCCGATCGCTTCTGGGCGTCGATCCGGCGCTACACGCTGCTGCTGGTGGCCGCGGTGCCGATCTTCGCGCTGTACTACTTCGTGCGCGACACGCTCGGGCTGCGCTGGCGGCGCTGGCTCACGCACCACTTCGTCGAGCGGTACTTCAGCCACCGCGCGTACTACCGGCTCAACGCCATCGTGGGGCTGGACAACCCCGACCAGCGCATCGCCGACGACGTCAACGCGTTCACCTCGCAGTCGCTGTATTTTTCGATGATCGTGCTGCGTGCGCTGATCGAGCTGGTCGCCTTCACCGGCGTGCTGTGGTCGATCTCGCAGCTGCTGGTGTACCTGCTGATCGCCTACGCGATCGTCAGCAGCGTGGTGGCCGCGGCGGTGTTCGGGCGCCGGCTGGTCGAGCTCAACTTCGCCCAGTTGCAGCACGAGGCCAACTTCCGCTTCAAGCTTGTGCGCTTGCGCGAGAACGCCGAGCCGATCGCCTTTTACGGCGGCGAAGCGCACGAGATGTCGGCGCTGCGGCGCGGCTTCGAGGCGGTGTTCGGCAACTATCGCAAGGTGGTGCGCTGGCAGTTCAAGCTCAACGTGTTCCAGTACGCGCACAGCTTCATCACCATCGTGCTGCCCAGCCTGGTGATTGCGGGCGATGTGCTGTCGGGCGAGCTCGAGGTGGGGCGGGCGATCCAGGCGGCGGGTGCGTTTGCCGCCATCCTGAGCGCGCTCACGGTGATCGTCGAGCACTTCGAAGGCCTCAGCCGCTTTGCCGCCAGCGTCGACCGGCTGCACGGTTTTTCGCAGCGGCTCGACGAGCAGGTCGCGCTGCAGGCCGCCGAGCACGCCGACGGCGTCGACCAGATCCACACCGACCCGGCGGCCGAGCTTTCGGTGCAGTCGCTCACCGTGCTCACGCCGCAGCGCGAGCAGCTGCTGATCCGCGAACTGTCGCTTGGCGTGCCGGCAGGGCAGGGGCTGCTGATCGTCGGGCCGAGCGGCGGCGGCAAGAGTTCGTTGTTGCGGGTGCTGGCCGGTTTGTGGACCACCGGCTCGGGCCAGGTGCTGAGGCCCACCGGCACCGACATGCTGTTCTTGCCTCAGCACCCGTACCAGCCGCTGGGCGACCTGCGCTGCCAGCTGCTGTACCCCGACACCGACCGCGAGATCTCCGATGCCGAGCTGCTGCTGTGGCTCGACAGGGTCAACCTGAACGGGCTGGCCGATCGCGTGGGCGGGTTGGACGCCGCGCTCGACTGGTCCAAGGTGCTGTCGGTGGGCGAGCAGCAGCGGCTGGCCTTTGCCCGCGCGCTGCTCGCCAAGCCGCGCTACGTGCTGCTTGATGAGGCCACCAGCGCGCTTGATGACGCCAACGAGGCGCACCTGTACGAGCAACTCGCCGGCCTGTCGATCACGCCGATCAGCGTCAGCCACCACGCCGCCGTGCTGCGCTACCACCGCCAGGTGCTCACGCTGGCCGGCGACGGCCGCTGGACGCTGCATGCCGCCGATCAGGGGCTCAATGCACCGCGACCGCCTTGACGCGGCCCACCGTCTGGCACAGCAGCAGCTGCTGATCGGATTCCAGCCCCATGGCCTGCGACAAGGCGCGCGGGTCGAACCACGCGCGTATCACCGTGGCCAGGGCGTTGGCCGCGCAGTACAGGTAGACGTTTTGCGACATGGCGCCGGCCGCGGCGTAGGCATAGCGTTCGCGCTGCGCAGCAGGCACCAGCTTCATCTGCGTGTGGTTCGCCACGAAGATCAGGTCGAGCGGCGCGGTGTCGACGAAGTCCTGGTAGCCGGTCACGCGCCGCACGTCGCGCGCCACCGTCAGCTGCAGCGTGTGCGTCAGCGGCTCGTAGCGAAACAGCCCATGGGGCAGCGCCAGGTGCAGCTCGACTTCCTGCGAGTTCATGGCGCTGGGTGCGGTGCGCCCACCCACATCGGGGCGGTTGACGCCGCCGGCGGCCCACAGCACCTCGGACAGCGTGGCCAGATCGAGCGCGGTTTCGTCGAACTCGCGCGACGACGCACGCCGCTGCAAGGCTTCCATCAGCGCCATGCCGCCCGTCAGGCGCGGCGCGGGCAGCACGATCGCCGGGCTTTCGGGAACGGCCGTCGGCTTGAGCTGACCCATCAGGCCGAGCGCGAGTTTGGTCAAGGTGTTCATGGGGGCGTGCCCGAAGCCGTCGAAGCCCCGCAGGCTAGGCGTGGCGATGGACACCGCCCTTGACCTTGGTCAACCTCGCTGCTGGCTTTGTGGCGCCGATGGGCACACCATAGAACCTTGCAGGAGACCACCGCCATGAATGACCACGACACACCGCACGAAGGCCCGCTCACGCAACTGCTCGACGAGCAGCTCGAACTCGCGGCCGCCCGTCTGCCCACGCTGGCACCTGGCGTGGCGCACCCCTCGCCGGTGGACCACGAGGAGCGCCAGGCCCCGCACGCCACCTTCGAAGACGTGCTGCTCGGCAACGCCGAGCCCTCGCCCGAGATGCTCGAAGAACTCGCTGCGCTGCAAGCCGCACCCGAATTGAGCGAAGACGAGCTGATCCGTCAGGCGCTGGCCGACGGTGGTGCCGACAACGACCCGTCCACCCCCGAGTAGACGCACCCCGGCGCCACACCGCGCGGCTCGATTCTTGTGCCGGCCAGCGTCACGGCCTGATCACTGTGTGGATGCAAGGCGAGCCGAAAGTGCCGATGAACCCTCCGCTCAGCCTCGGCGCCACCCAAGCGCTGCCGCCGCACGCCTTGAGCGCGCCCTGTGCCGCTGCATGAACATCCCGGCGCGCTACTGCACCGGCGACCCGGGCGACATCGGCATCCCGGCGGTGCCGTTGCCGATGGACGTTGCCGTAGGGTCGAGGCCCATCTGGGCGAGCGCTGGCACCACGTCGACGCGCGCAACAACACGCCGCGCATTGCGGCCGGGTGCCGATGGCGCGCGGGCGCGACGCGTGCGACGTGGCGCTGACCCACACTTTTGGCCCCGACACGCTGCAGCGCTTTTGCGTGTGGGCCGACGAAAAGACCTGAGCTGCGCGTTGCGCGCCGATCGGCCGCAAGCCGCCGTGGCGCAACGCTGTGGCGCAGGCACCTCGCCGCGCAGCACCGTCGGTTGCGCGGACTCATCACCCACCGGCACCAGGACGCCCACAGTACGCCCATCCGCCAGGGTGACCAAGGGGAGGGTGCTCACATGGGACGTGAAGGCAGGATCGTCTTGCTGCTGGCCGGCGACGTGATGACGGGGCGCGGCATCGACCAGATCCTGAGGCACCCCGCCGACCCGGCGCTCAACGAGCCGCTGGTGCGCGATGCGCGCGAGTACGTGCGGCTGGCCGAGGCCGTGAACGGGACGATCGCGGCACCCGCCGAGGCCGCCTACATCTGGGGCGATGCGCTGGCCGAGATGGACAGCGCGGGTGCCGACCTGCGCATCGTGAACCTCGAGACCGCGATCACCGCCGACGGCGACCCGTGGCCCGCCAAGGGCGTGCGCTACCGCATGCACCCGGACAACATCGGCTGCCTGCGCGCCGCACGCATCGACGCATGCGCGCTGGCCAACAACCACGTGCTCGACTGGGACCGCGCCGGCCTGCACGACACGCTGCAGACCTTGCGCGCGGCCGGGATTCGGTTCGCTGGCGCCGGGGTCGACAGCGGCGAGGCCTGGGCGCCGGCACGCCTGCCGCTGCCCGGGCGTGGCCAGCTGCTGTTGTTTTCGTTCGCGGCCAAGGGCAGCGGCGTGCCCTCGGGCTGGTCGGCCGGTACCCGGCGCGCGGGCATTGCCTTGCTGCCCGATTTGTCGGTGGCCACCGCCGCTCAATTGGCCGAGGACATCGTGAGCCGGCGCGGCCCCGACGACCGCGTCGTCGTGTCCATCCACTGGGGCGACAACTGGGGCCTGGGCGTGCCGCAGGCGCACCGCGATTTCGCGCACCGGCTGATCGACTCGCGTGCGGTCGACGTGGTGCACGGGCATTCGTCGCACCACCCGCTGCCCGTCGAGGTCTACCGCGGCAAGCTGATCGTGTACGGCTGCGGCGACCTGATCAACGACTGCGAGGGCATCGGCCCGCACGGCAACCTGCGCAGCGATGTCGGCTGCCTGTACATCGTCACGCTGCGCACCGTCAACGGGCGGCTCGACACGCTGGAAGTCGTGCCCATGCAGCTGCGGCAGTTCAGGCTTGGCATCGCCGACGCGGCCGCGCATGAGTGGATCGGCCAGGTGTTCGCCTCGGGCCAGGCGCTGGGTGAGCAGCCAGTGCGGCACGGCGCGCGCCGCTGGCGGCTGCGCGTGCCGGGTTGACGCCGTGCCGCGCGCCGATCGCTACGCGGCGGTCCCGCCCAGCGCGCGTGCCAGCAGCAGCACCGCGACCACGGCGCTGATCGCGGCGAACGCCTGCTGCAGCCGGGCGCCGGCCAGGCGCGTTGCGATCTGGCGGCCAGCGAGCAAGGCGGTGATAGCGCCTGCAGCAAATGGCGCGGCGAGGCGCCAGTCGATGCTGCCTTGCCACGCCGCTGCGGCCACGCCACCCACCGACACCAGCGCGATCACCGCCAGCGAGGTGGCCACGATGCTGCGCGTGCTGAGGTTGGTGTAGTGGCTGAGCGAGGGCACGATGACGAAGCCGCCGCCCACGCCCAGCAACCCGCTGAGCAGGCCGGCCACCGCACCGGTGCCCGCCAGCGCCCAGGCGCACGGGGTGGTCCAGGTCAGGCGCTGTGCGTCGGGGTTGACCACGCACGGCAGCTGCGATCGCGCCAGCGCGCCGTCGAGGTGATCCACCGCGCCGCGGTGCGACTGCCGCCAGGTGCGCAGCGCCACCCAGCCGAGCACGCAGGCAAAGGCCACCGTCAGCGGCGGGTTGGGAATCAGCCGCGCGAGCTGCACGCCCAAGGGGGCGAGCAGCAGGCCGGTCACGCCGATCAGCGCGGCCGCGCGATAGCGCACGATGCCCTCGCGCAGCCCGAGTGCCGCACCGAGCGCCGATGCGGCGCCCACGGCGATCAGCCCGACCGGGGCGGCCTGGGTGATCGACAGGTGCAGCCCGAACACCAGCAGCGGCACCGCCAGGATGCCGCCACCGGCGCCGGTCAGCGCCAGGATCAGGCCGACCACGGCGCCCAGGCCGAAGCCCGCGAGGTTCACGTCCATGCGCAGGTGGGGTTCGAGTCGCAGGTCACTTCAGCTGGGCACCGTGGCTGTCGAACAGCGACACCTGCACCGGGAAACCCTGGCGGATGCTTTCGGTGACGGTGCAGTAGTCCTCGAAGGTGGCCAGCAC
>CAIVGK010000272.1 GCA_903905475.1 uncultured Burkholderiales bacterium
AGGTGGCTCACCCAGCTCGACATCAGGTCGAGCACACGTGCGCCCTGGGGAATCCTTGCTCGATAGAAGCCGGTGAGCGCGGCAGTGGCGCCTTCATCGATGTGGGTGACCAGTCGCGGCGCCTTGTAGAACGCGAGATCGTCGCCGGTGTCCAGCTTGGCGAAAGCGCTTTTCGGTAAATCCGGGAACGGCTCTTCCATCAATGGTTCTCCCGCTGCCCGGCGAAGAAGTCCGTCCAGCAAGTCGCAGGCTTCGGGTTGTCGATCGCCGCTCGACAAGGTCGGTTTCGATTCTGACGCCAGAGCATTCGTCTGGACAACTCCCGGTGGGCCAGCGCGCTGGATTCGGCGCTGCGACACTTTGTATTGCGAGGAGTTCCGGCACGGGCACAAGCTGGCGGAACTGCATGGCGATGAAGTCGATGTGGATGTGTGACCAAGAGCGCTGAAGCCACCGGGCAACCCCCTGCGCGAATGTCCTCCGGCCGGCTGCGTCGACCTCCCCCTTGATTTCGCTGCGGGGATTGCCCGGTGGCTTCGGCGGGGCAGGGTGGTGAGGCGCTCTGGACATGCTGGCCGACGGGCTGCTTCCGACCCAAACCGGCGGGTGGTCTCGGACAGGTCAACGCACCGAAAGCTGCCGATTGAGCGATGGATCAGGCGTCTTTGCGCAGCCACTCAAGCACCTGCTCTGCACTCCGGTCCGGAGGGAACACCGGATAGAAGATCTTTGTGATCCTTCTGCCCTCTGCGACCAGCGTCAAGCGCCGGTAAAGCTCCATTCCCGACACGCTGAAGGTGGGAAGTTGCAAGGCGCTCTTGAGCGACAGCCTCTCGTCGCTGAGAAGTTGGAAGGGAAGATGCAACCTTGCATGCACCTCTTGCTGGTAGGCAGTGGTCTGCGCGCTGAGTCCGTAAACCGCGGTTCCTGACGCAGCAAGTTCCGCGTAATGATCTCGGAAGGCGCACGACTGGGGCGTACAACCACGTGCCCCTGGGATTCCGTCCCAGCCGTCCGGCAGCGGAATGCCTGGTTGGCCAGTCATTGGATAGATGTAAATGACGTGCCGTCCAGTCAGCGTCGCCAGATTGACGGTTACTCCATCTGTCGTACTGAGGTTGACATCCGGAAGCGCAGTTCCCTCAAGATGGGCGGCTGCACCGTCGTCGATTGGGATCGGAAGGTCACTTGGAAGGTGATTCAGATTGATCGACATGAATAAAGTCTCGAGAAAGACGCGGCGAGTTTAAGCAGCTCGCGGCGCTGCTTCACTCTGCGTGCTGCCGCTTGACCAGGCTCACGCGACGCGCGCCAAGGTCTTGACTGGCAATGCGAAATTCGGCACCCATCGCTCGCACTGTGCCAGCCACCTGATCTCGGTGCAACGGTGGGTCGTGGCCCACTGGATGCGCTGGGGAGAGTGGGTCCACCGTCAAGCCGACTTTGGTGAGCTTGCGCTTCTGGCCGAAATCGCACCACGCCGACATCACTGTTGCGCATGACTGTCGTGCGGACTGCGAAGAGCGAGCTGCCACCCCGATCAGGCTGATGGGGTGCTTTGCGCAGCGAAATCAAGGAGGAGGTCGGGCGCAGCCCGGCCGGGGGACATTCGCGAAGCAGAGTGCCCCGTCGGCCTGATCGCGCGCCGCCACCTGCCTGAGCTACACAATCTCCGAATGAACGACCTGTTCGACACCCCCCCCACCACCGACCCCACCGACGCGGTGACCCTGGCCCACTACGCCGAACGCGCCTACCTCGAGTACGCGCTGAGCGTGGTCAAGGGGCGTGCGCTGCCCGATGTGTGCGACGGCCAAAAGCCGGTGCAGCGGCGCATCCTGTATGCGATGGACCGCATGGGGCTGAGCTTCACCACCGCAGGCGGGCCGCGGCCGGTCAAGAGTGCGCGCGTGGTGGGCGACGTGCTCGGGCGCTTTCACCCGCACGGCGACACCGCCGCCTACGACGCGCTGGTGCGCATGGCGCAGGATTTCTCGCAGCGCTATCCGCTGATCGACGGGCAGGGCAATTTCGGCTCGCGCGATGGCGACGGCGCAGCAGCCATGCGTTACACCGAAGCGCGGCTCGCGCCCATTTCGCGGCTGCTGCTCGACGAGATCGACGAAGGCACGGTCGACTTCATTCCCAACTACGACGGCTCGACGCAAGAGCCGCGGCAGCTGCCCGGCCGGCTGCCGTTCGTGCTGCTCAATGGGGCGAGCGGCATCGCGGTCGGCCTGGCCACCGAGATCCCCAGCCACAACCTGCGCGAGGTGGCGCTGGCGGCCATTGCGCTGATCCGCAACGACCAGCTCGACGACGATGAATTCGCCGCGCTGATCCCCGGCCCCGACTACCCCGGTGGCGGCCAGATCATCAGCAGCGCCGAGGACATCCGCGCGGCTTACGCCACCGGGCGCGGCAGCCTGAAGGTGCGTGCGCGCTGGAAGATCGAGGAGCTGGCGCGCGGCCAGTGGCAGCTGGTGGTGACCGAGTTGCCGCCGGGCACCAGTTCGCAGCGCGTGCTCGAAGAGATCGAGGATCTGACCAATCCGAAGGTCAAGGCCGGCAAGAAAGCGCTCAGCGCCGATCAGGTGCAGCTCAAGGCGTCGGTGCTTGGCGTGCTCGACGCGGTGCGCGACGAATCGAGCAAGGACGCGCCGGTGCGCCTGGTCTTCGAGCCCAAGACCAGCCGCATCGAGCAGTCCGAGCTGATCACGCAGCTGCTGGCGCACACCAGTCTCGAATGCTCGGCGCCGATCAACCTGACGATGGTGGGCGCCGATGGCCGGCCCACGCAAAAGACGCTGCGCCAGATGCTCACCGAGTGGGTCGCCTTCCGGCTGCAAACGGTGCAGCGCCGCTCGCAGCACCGGCTGGGCAAGGTGCTCGACCGCGTGCACGTGCTCGAAGGCCGCCAGCTCGTGCTGCTCAACATCGACGAGGTGATCCGCATCATCCGCAACGCCGATGAGCCCAAGGCCGCGCTGATGGAGCGCTTCAAGCTCAGCGAACGGCAGGCCGACGACATCCTCGAAATCCGCTTGCGCCAGCTCGCCCGTCTCGAGGCGATCAAGATCGAGCAAGAACTCGCCGAGCTGCGCACCGAGCAGGGCAAGCTCGAAGACATCCTGGGCAACCCCGGCACGCTCAAGCGCCTGGTCATCAAGGAAATCGAAGCCGACGTGAAGCAGTTCGGCTCGCTCGAGAAAGACCCGCGCCGCACGCTGATCCAGGCCGAGAAGAAAGCCGTGGTCGAGATCAAGGTGGTCGACGAGCCGGTGACGGTGGTGGTCAGCGCCAAGGGCTGGGTGCGCGCGCTCAAGGGCCACGAGGTCGACCCGGTCGGCCTGCAGTTCAAGCCGGGCGACAGCTTGCTGGCCACCTTCGCGTGCCGCAGCGTGGACGTGTTGCTGGTGTTCGGCAGCGCGCTCAACGGCAGCGGGCGCACCTATTCCACACCGGTCAGCTCGCTGCCGGGCGGGCGCGGCGATGGCCAGCCGATCACCACGCTGGTCGAGCTCGAGTCGGGCACTCAGCCGGCGCACTACTTCGCCGGCAACACCGCGCAAACCCTGCTGCTCGCGTCGAGCGGCGGCTACGGCTTGCTGGCGCGCGTGGGCGATCTGGTGTCGCGCCACCGCAGTGGCAAGGCGTTCCTCACGCTCGAAGCCGGCGAGCAGCCGTTGCCGCCCGCGCTGGCATCGGCCGGCAGCCTCGACGATCAGGTGGCGTGCCTGTCAGGCAGCGGCCGGCTGCTGGTGTTCCCGTTGTCCGACCTGAAGCTGCAGCCCAACGGCGGGCGCGGCCTGACGCTGATGGATCTGGAGCCGCCCGACGTGCTGGCCAGCGTGGCGGTGTTTTCGCACTCGCTGCGCATCGAAGGCACCGGCCGCGGTGGCAAGGCCCGCGACGAACTGCTCAAGGGCGCGTCGCTGGCTGTCTATCTGGGCAAGCGGGCCCGCAAGGGCAAGCCGCAAGATGCGATTCCGAAGGCGCTGCGGGTGGCGGCGGGCTGAGTCGGCGTGTTTGGCTTTTGAGCTTGCGTTGACCGACTGGTGGTGGTGGCGGCACGGCCACCGGCCAGGACTGGGGCGCACAGGTCTGGTGCCAAGCCCATGAAATAATCGAGGGTAATGATCAGCCTGAGCCATGTCCGCCGCTCGCTCGCCATGTGCCGTTTGGCACTGGCGTGTTACCTGCTGTCGTTGGGTTTTGCGATCGCGTCGCCGCTGGTTTCGGGCACCCAGACGCAGATGCTGTGCAGCGGCACGGGCATCAGTCTGGTGTCGGTGCCGGTGGATGCAGACCACCCCGCGCCGCTCACGCCCAAGCTCGACTGCCCCTTGTGCGGGCTCGGCTTCGGGCTCCCGCCCGAAGCGGTCAGGGTGTTTGTGGCCGAGGTCGCCGCCGTCGCCGAGGCGCCGCCGCCGCCACTCACCGCTCCTCAGTCCCAAGCCTTTCGTGCCTGGCAGGCACGCGCACCTCCCGAGTCCTGAGTTCATTCCCGTGGGCCGGCGCATCTTCATGCGCGGCCTTCCTCATTGAATTTCAGAAAGACTCTTCATGCGCAAATCAGCCATTGCGTGGGCGACTGCCCTCGCGTTTCCGTTTTCCGTCACCGCCCAGACACAGACCCTTGACGCCGTGATCGTGACCGGCTCGCCGGTCATCGAGGGCAATTCGACCGACACGTTCGCCAGTTTCCGAACGACCGTCAGCGCCCAGCAAATCGAGGACTTGAACGCGGTCGATGCCGCGGCCGCCCTTCGGCGCACGCCGGGCGTGTCGATTTCCCGGTTCAACCCTGTCGGATCCTTCGGCGGTGAAGAAGGCGGCGCGGTTTACATCCGCGGGATGGGAACCAGCCGCCCGGGCAGCGAAATCAAGACCTACGTCGACGGCATCCCGTTTTACATGGGCGTGTGGAGCCACCCGCTGCTCGACTTGCTGCCCATCAACGGCATGGACCGGCTCGATGTCTACAAGGGACCGCAACCGCAGGTGTTCGGAAACACTTTCGGGGCGGTCAATCTGGTTCCCAAGCGGGCGTCCAGCACGGACGGCGTGAGGGGCGATGCCTCGGTGCGTGGCGGCAGCTTCGGCACCTTCATCGAACAAGCCGACCTGTCGGGGCGCAGCGGTGACTTCGATTACTCGCTGGCCCAGGGGTACGCCACGTCCGACGGCCATCGCGACGATGCCGACGGCCGGCTCGCCAATGTGATGGGGCGTGTGGGTTACCGGTTCAATTCGCAGTGGTCTGCCAGCGTTTTGCTGCTGGCCGTGGACAACACCGCTCGCGATCCGGGCCACGCCGACACCGGCGTGGGCCAGGGCGATCGCTACGACACCGAGGGCCATCTGGCCGCGCTCACGGTCGAGCACGACCACGGTTGGGCGAAGGGCTCGATCAAGGTCTACGAGAACAGCGGCAAGGCGGTCCAAAAGCCCGGGCTGACGTCGAAGTTCGACATGTACGGCGTGCGCTGGCGAGAAGACTTCAAGCCCTGGAGCGGCGGGCTGGTCTCGACGGGGCTGGATGTGGACAGCCTGAGCGGCAAGGTCTCACCGGTCGGCTTCAAGTCACGGCAGTTCACGATCACGTCGCCCTTCGTGGCTGTCAGCCATGCGGCCGCGGTGGGGAGCGGCTGGACGCTGACCCCTTCGGTGGGAATTCGCAGCTACAGCCACAACCAGCTCGCCAATGAAGTCGCGCCGCATGCCGGCGTGATCCTGGCCCATGAGGACAGTCTGGCGTTGCGCGCCAACTACGCCCGGGGCGTGAACTACCCGGGCGTGGACGCGGCCGTGTTGTCGCATCTGATTTCCGCACTCGGGACTTCGTGGCGCAGCCTCGATGCCGAGAAGATGAACCACAAGGAGATCGGCCTCACCTGGTACGCCAGCCCGGCGACCACGCTCGACGTCGCGTTCTTCGACGACGACGTCAAGGACCGGTACGTGTTCGCCTTCCCGCCCTCGGTGCCGGCTCCGGCGTTCCTGAATCTGGGGTCTTACGGTGTGCAGGGTTCCGAGGTGATGGTGCAGCACAAGATCTCGTCCGGCTGGAGCGTGTTTGGCGGCTGGACCTGGTTGAACTCATCCAAATCGGACCTGCCCTACGCTCCGCGATCCAACATCTCCGTGGGCACGAATTGGCGCGGCGGGCCGTTCCGGGTCAGCTTCGATGCCCAGAACCAAAGCCGCATGACGGTTCTCGGCCAGGCGCGCGCCGATGGCTCGGCGAACACCTCGAAGGTGGGCGGCTTCACAGTCGCGAACGTGCGCGTGGGCTACGCGGTGCCGGCACTGGGACAGCGTGGGGAAATCTTTGCGGCGGTGGAAAACATCTTCGACCGCCAGTACGAGTTCCGCTCGGGCTATCGCATGCCCGGCATTTCGGCCCAAGTCGGCTTGAAGACCAGCTTCTGAGAAACGGACCCACGATATGAACGCAAGAAATACATGGCTGTTGCTTTGGTTCGCCGCGGGTGTCGCACTCAGCCAGGCGGGTGTGGCTCACGAAAAAATGGCGCCCCAGCCACCGGCCGAAGCGGCGGCCAGCACCGACGCTCGTGCGATCGAGTCGTCGATGAAGGCGCTGTTCGACAAGCCTGGAGCGCCATTGACTGTGGCGCCCATTTCGATCGAGGGTGACTTCGCCGTGACGGGCTGGCAGCAGACTGATCGTGGCGGGCGTGCGTTGCTCCGAAAGGAAAACGGCACCTGGTCGATCGCGCTGTGTGGCGGCGACGGGTTGAAGCAAGCTGCGACCTTGGCCTCGGCCGGTCTGTCGCCGCCCGCAGCCAACCGTCTGGTGCGGGCCGTCGAGAAAGCCGAGTCGAAGCTGCCCGCCGAACAGGTCAGGAAGTTCTCGTTGTTCGTGGGGATGGTCCCGGTGGACCATCGTGACCCGCGTCATGGCGAGCACCATGGCGGCAGCGCCGGGGCCGCTCACCACTAGGCGGCGAGCCGCAGGTGCTGCGGCGAAGGTTCAGCCCCACGGCAGCGGGAACCCCTCGCTGCCGTGTTCGGCTGAGTTTCAGGTGCGGCCGAAGGCGACCCTCGCCGCACCCAGCCCGAGCACCGCAAACAGCGCCAGGCTCCAGTACGCATAGGGCACGCCGAGCAGGGACACGGCCGCGTCGGCGCAACTGGCGTAGACCTGAAACAGCCAGGGCAGGATGCTGTCGAGCCCGAGCGTGCTCATCACCTTGTCGGCGAAGGTCAGGTTGCACGAGGCCGAGCGGGCGGCCACCAGGTGCTGGTACAGCGCCGAGGCCGCGCCACTGAGGGCCAGCAGCAGCGCCAGCGCACCGGCGGTGCGGCGCGCCAGCGGCACCGCCAGCGCTGCGCCGATCAGGCACACCGCGGCGATCGCCAGGTAGATTGCCCGCTGCAAGACGCACCACGGGCACGGCGGCATGTCGAACCCATGCTGCGACACCAGCGCGGCGGCCACCGCCGCCACCGACAGCGCGGCGATGGCCAGCAGCCAGCGGGCGACCTGCGGGCGCGACCTCACGCTGCGGCGACCTGCGCGATCAGCTCGATCTCGACGCACGCGCCCAGCGGAATCTGCGCCACGCCGAAGGCGCTGCGCGCGTGCTGGCCCTTGGCGCCGAACACCTCGCCGATCAGCTCGGAGCAGCCGTTGGTCACCAGGTGCTGTTCGGTGTAGCTGCCGGTGCTGTTGACCAGGCTCATCACCTTGACGATGCGCTCGATGCGGTTGAGGTCGCCCACCGCCGCGTGCAGCGTGCCCAGCAGGTCGATGGCCACGGCGCGCGCAGCCTCGCGGCCGGCGGCGGTGTCCATGTTCAGCCCGAGCTGGCCGACCCACACCTGGCCGTCGCGCTTGGCGATGTGGCCCGAGAGGAACACCAGGTTGCCGGTTTGCACGAACGGCACGTAGGCGGCGGCGGGCGTGGCCACCGGCGGCAGTTCGATGCCCAGCGCCTTCAGGCGATCGTAGACGGAAGCAGATGCGGTCATGAGGGGAAATCCGGAAGCGGGAACAAGGCGGCACACGGGGGTGCCGGGACGCTGAAATCCTACACTCCACCGCATGCCCAGGCCGCCTTCAACACCGTCGTGAACACCGGTTGGCGGCTGGCATGTCTGGGCCTGGCCTGGCCGCTGGGTGCGGCGCTGCAACTGCAAGAGCGCAGCTTGCAAGCGCCGGACGTCTATGCATGGATCGGCGGCGTCGGCGCGCTGGCCATCGCCGCGGCGCTGCGCTGGCCTCGGGGGTGGTCAGCAGCCGTGCTGGGTCTGGCGCTGCTGGCGTTTGCTCTGACCGGCGAGCGCGCGTCGATGCGCCAAGCCGAGTGGCTGGACGCCGCGCTCGAAGGGCGCGATGTGCGCATCACCGGCGTGGTCGCCAGCTTGCCGCAGCGCAGCGCCATCGGCCAGCGCTTCGCGTTCGATGTCGAGCAGGCGACGTTGGAGGGCCGCAGCGTGGCGCTGCCGCCGCGCATCCATCTGGGCTGGTACCACGGCTTTGCGGCCGATGCGGTGCCCAGCGCACTGCAGCGCGAGCTGCGCGCCGGCCAGCGCTGGCAGTTCACCGCACGGGTGCGTCGGCCGCACGGCTTGCTCAACCCGCATGGCTTCGATGTGGAGCTGCAGTCGTTCGAGCAGGGCGTGGGCGCCAGCGCTTCGGTGCGCGAGGCGCCACCGCCGCGGCTGATTGAGCGCGCGGCGGCGCACCCGGTGCAGCGCTGGCGTCAGCACGTGCGCGACGCCATCGACGCCAAGGTGAGCGATGCGCGCGCTGCCGGCGTGCTGGCCGCGCTGGCGGTGGGCGATCAGTCGGCCATCGACCGCGACGACTGGGATCTGTTTCGCCGCACCGGCATCGCGCACCTGGTCAGCATCAGCGGGCTGCACGTGACGATGTTCGCCTGGTGCGCCGGCGCCGTGGTGGGCTGGCTGTGGCGGCGCAGCGTGCGTGCCATGTTGTGGCTGCCCGCGCCCACCGCCGCGCTGTGGGGCGGCTTGTGGGCGGCGGCCGGCTACGCGGTGCTGTCCGGTTGGGGCGTGCCGGCGCAGCGCACGCTGTGGATGCTGGCGGCGGTGGTCGGTCTGCGCAGCGCCGGGGTGCGCTGGCCGTGGCCGCTGGTGCTGCTGGCCGCGGCCAGCGTGGTCACGCTGCTCGATCCGTGGGCGTTGCAGCAGCCCGGGTTCTGGCTGTCGTTCGCAGCGGTCGGCTTGCTGATGGTGTCGTCGCCGTTGGCGCAGGGCCGCGAGGCCGCCGATCCGCTCACGCCGGTGGGCAGGTGGCGCCATGTCATCGGTGAGGGGCTGCGCACCCAGCTGATCGCCACCATCGGGCTGGCGCCTTTGACGCTGGTGTTCTTTCAGCAGATCTCGCTGGTCGGCTTTGCGGCCAACCTGATCGCCATCCCGCTGGTCACGCTGGTCATCACGCCGCTGGCGCTGCTGGGCACGCTGGCGCCCGTGCTGTGGACGGCCGGTGCGTGGTGCGTGTCGATGCTGGCGGGTTTTCTTGGCTGGCTGGCGCAAGCGCCGGTGGCCGTGTGGTCGGTGGGCGTGGCGCCGGGGTGGGCGCAGTTGAGCGCGCTGCTGGGTGCCACGCTGCTGGTCATGCCGCTGCCGTGGCGCGTGCGCCTGAGTGCGCTGCCGCTGGTGCTGCCCTTGCTGCTGCCGCCGCGTGACTTGCCGGGCATCGGGCACTTCGAGCTGGTGGCGGCCGATGTGGGGCAGGGCACCGCGGTGATCGTGCGCACCCGCCACCATGTGCTGCTCTACGACAGCGGGCCGCGCTATACGCCCGAGTCCGATGCCGGCCAGCGCGTGCTGCTGCCGCTGCTGCGCGCGCGTGGCGACGAGCGCATCGACCGGCTCGTCCTCAGCCACCGCGACACCGACCACATCGGCGGCGCGCAGGCACTGCTCGCGCAGGTGCCGGTGGGCGAGCTGCTCAGTTCGCTCGAGCCGCAGCACCCGCTGCGGCTTGAAGCGCAGCAGCGCGCGGTGAGCGCGCCGCGCTGCGAGGCCGGCCAGCGCTGGGCGTGGGACGGCGTGCGCTTCGAGGTGCTGCACCCGGCGCCCGATGGCCACGAGGCGGCGCGCAAACCCAACACGCTGTCGTGCGTGCTGCGCGTGCAAGGCGCCGGCATGAGCGCGCTGCTCACCGGCGACATCGAGCGCGACCAGGAGATCCGCCTGTTGCGCGAGCAACCCGAAGCGCTGCGCACCGACGTGCTGCTGGCGCCGCACCATGGCAGCAAGACGTCGTCCTCGGCGGCCTTCCTCGATGCGGTGCAGCCGCGTGTGGCGGTGTTCCAGGCAGGCCACCACAACCGCTACGGCCACCCGGCCGATGAGGTGCTCGAGCGCTACCGCGAGCGCGGCATCGCGCGCGTCGACAGCCCGCATTGCGGGGCCTGGGTCTGGCGCAGCGATGCGTCGGGCGGGCCGGCCGCCTCAGGCCAGTGCGTGCGCGAGCGCGATCGCCGGTACTGGCACTGGCGCGATCCGGGCCCGCCTTGAACCCTGGGGTGTCGCGGGAATGGCCTGGAATTTGCTTCACACTGGGTCATCAGGAGCGACACCGATGAAATCGAGCTTTGACGAGATGCACGGCAGTGGCCAGCAGGTGCGCGAGCACTACCGGGGCTACGAGCAATGGCTGAGCCAGCAGCCCGGTGACGCGATGAATTCGCGTCGCGAAGAAGCCGAGATGATCTTTCGGCGCGTGGGCATCACCTTCGCCGTCTACGGCGCGAAGGACGAGGACGGCGCGGGCACCGAACGGCTCATTCCCTTCGATCTGATCCCGCGGGTGATCCCCTCGCACGAGTGGGTCGACATGGAAAAGGGCCTGCGCCAGCGGGTGACGGCGCTCAACCGCTTCATCCACGACGTCTATCACGGCCAGGACATCCTGCGCGCGGGCCTCATCCCGCGCGATCAGGTGCTCAACAACGCGCAGTTCCGCCCCGAGATGATGGGCGTGGACGTGCCGGGCGGCGTGTACTCGCACATCAGCGGCATCGACATCGTGCGCGCTGGCAACGCCGACGGCAGCGGCAGCTATTACGTGCTCGAAGACAACCTGCGGGTGCCCAGCGGTGTGAGCTACATGCTCGAAAACCGCAAGATGATGATGCGGCTGTTCCCCGAGCTGTTCAGCCAGCACCGCGTGGAGCCGGTGGCGCATTACCCCGACATGCTGCTCGAAACCCTGCGCGCGGTGGCGCCGGCCACGGTCAACGAGCCCACCGTGGTGGTGCTCACGCCCGGCATGTACAACAGCGCTTACTTCGAGCACGCCTTCCTCGCGCAGCAAATGGGCGTCGAGCTGGTCGAAGGGCAAGACCTCTTCGTGCGCGACAACTTCGTCTACATGCGCACCACCCAGGGCCCCAAGCGCGTCGACGTGATCTACCGCCGCGTCGACGACGACTTCCTCGACCCCACGGCGTTTCGCTCCGACTCCACGCTGGGCTGTGCCGGGCTGCTGGGCGCTTACCGCGCCGGCAACGTGACGCTGTCGAATGCGATTGGCACCGGCGTGGCCGACGACAAGTCGATCTACCCCTACGTGCCCAAGATGATCGAGTTCTATCTGGGCGAAAAGCCCATCTTGAACAACGTGCCGACCTACCTGTGCCGCGAGGCCGACGACCTGAAATACGTGCTCGACCACCTGAGCGAGCTCGTCGTCAAGGAAGTCCACGGCGCCGGCGGCTACGGCATGCTGGTCGGCCCGGCGTCCACCCAGGCCGAGATCGCTGAATTCCGCGCCGTGCTCGAGGCCAACCCGTCGGGCTACATCGCGCAGCCCACGCTGAGCCTGTCGACCTGCCCGACGTTCGTCGACAGCGGCATCGCGCCGCGCCACATCGATCTGCGCCCTTTCGTGCTCAGCGGCAAGACCGTGCAGATGGTGCCCGGCGGCCTCACGCGCGTGGCGCTCAAGGAGGGTTCGCTGGTCGTCAACTCGTCCCAGGGTGGCGGCACCAAGGACACCTGGGTACTCGAGGTTTAAAGGGAGGTTTGATCATGCTTTCACGCACCGCCGACCACCTTTTCTGGATGGCTCGCTACATGGAGCGGGCCGGTCAAGTCGCGCAGCGACTGTGGGCGCAGCCACAACACAGCGGCGTGCGACTGCACGCTGCGGGGTTCTCGGCCTTTGGGGGCTTGAACGATGCTGTCTAGAACCGCCGACCACCTTTTCTGGATGGCTCGCTACATGGAGCGGGCCGAGAACACCGCGCGCATGCTTGACGTCAACTACCAGACGTCGCTGCTGCCGCAATCGGCCGATGCCGCCGAGCAGGGCTGGAAGGGTTTGCTCAGCATCTCGGAGTTGACCGATGACTACGCGGCGCGCTATGGCGCGGTCACCCCGCGCAGCGTCATGGAGTACATGGTCAGCGACCCGGACAACGGTTCGAGCATCCGCAGCTGCCTGAGGGCGGCACGCGAAAACGCCCGTGCGGTGCGCGGCACGCTCACCACCGAAGTCTGGGAAACACAGAACCAGACCTGGCTGGAGTTCCAGCGCATGGTGTCGGATGGCGCGTTCCTGCGCGACCCGGGCACCGCGTTCGAGTGGGTCAAGTTCCGCTCGCACCTGTCACGCGGCGTGACGGTGGGCACCATGCTGCAAGACGAGGCGTTCCACTTCCTGCGCATTGGCAGCTTTCTCGAGCGCGCCGACAACACCGCGCGCTTGCTCGACGTGAAGTTCCATGCGGTGCCCACCGAGTTCTTCGGCCGGCCCGACGGCATGGACATGGGCCTGTCGATGTCCGGGTCGGCGTCGCAGTCTCAAGGCGAAGAGTCAGGCGAGGGCCGCGACGTCGAGTACGACTTCTATCACTGGTCGGCGATCTTGCGTTCGGTGTCGGCCTTCGAGGTCTACCGCAAGGTCTACCGCAACGTGATCCGCCCCGAAAAGGTGGCCGAGTTGCTGATCCTGCGCCCCGACATGCCGCGCTCGCTGGCCGCGTGCATCCAGGAGGTGCTGTCCAACCTGACCATGGTGGCCAACGGGCAGTCGAGCGAGACGCTGCGCCGCGCCGGGCGCTTGCGTGCCGACCTGCAGTACGGCCGCATCGACGAGATCTTGTCCACCGGGCTGCACGCCTACCTCACGCAGTTCCTCGAGCGCGTGGGCACCATCGGCGTGGGCATCAGCCGCGATTTTCTGGTTCCGGTTGAAGCCTGAGCTGACGCGCCCGGCGTCGGCCTGCGCGCATGTCGTGCGGGCCACTGCCGGGCGGAGGCGTCGTGCTGCGCGGTTGATCGTTTTTGCTTGTTCCCGGCATGCCCTGACCATGCCGTTGCTGGAGTCCTGAATGTCCATCCATGTCGCGCTCAACCACGTGACCCATTACCGCTACGACCGGCCGATCACCCTCGGCCCCCAGGTCGTGCGGCTGCGTCCCGCGCCCCATTCGCGCACCCGCATCCTCAGCTACTCGATGCGCGTCGAGCCGGTCGGCCACTTCGTCAACTGGCAGCAAGACCCGCAGTCGAACTACCTCGCGCGGCTGGTGTTCCCCGAGCCGACCACCGAATTTCGCATCGAGATCGATCTGGTCGCCGAGATGTCGGTGCTCAACCCGTTCGACTTCTTCCTCGAGCCGTCGGCCGAACAGTTTCCGTTCTCCTACGAGCCCGAGCTGGCCGCCGAACTGGCGCCGTTCATGGCCCAGTGCGAGCTCACGCCCGCGTTCGAGCGCTACGTGGCCGACGTGCCGCGCACCAAGAAGCACACCAACGACTTCCTGGTCGAGCTGAACCAGCGCCTGCAAAAAGACATCAGCTACCTGATCCGCATGGAGCCGGGCGTGCAGTCGCCCGAGGAAACGCTGACCAAGGCCTCGGGCTCATGCCGCGACAGCGCCTGGCTGATGGTGCAGGTGCTGCGCCATCTGGGGCTGGCCGCACGCTTCGTGTCGGGCTACCTGATCCAGCTCAAGAGCGACATCAAGTCGCTCGACGGCCCGAGCGGCACCGAGATCGACTTCACCGACCTGCACGCCTGGTGCGAGGTGTTCCTGCCTGGCGCGGGCTGGATCGGGCTCGACCCGACCTCCGGGCTGCTCGCCGGCGAGGGTCACATCCCGCTGGCGTGTTCGCCCGAGCCTTCGTCGGCCGCGCCGGTCAGCGGCGCCATCGACGAGTGCGAAACCGAGTTCGAGCACCACATGGAGGTCAGCCGTGTGTGGGAAGCGCCGCGCGTGACGCTGCCCTACACCGACGACCAATGGAGCGACATCGAAGCGCTCGGGCACCAGGTCGATGCCGACCTGCTGGCCGGCGACGTGCGCCTCACGCAAGGCGGCGAGCCCACCTTCGTGTCGGTCGACGACCGCGACGGTGCCGAATGGAACACCGAGGCCATGGGCCCGACCAAGCGGCTGCTGAGCGCCGACCTGATGGACAAGCTGCGCCTGAAGTACGGCGCCGGCGGCTTGCTGCACTACGGCCAGGGCAAGTGGTACCCGGGCGAGCAGCTGCCGCGCTGGTCGCTCAACCTCTACTGGCGCAAGGACGGCGAGCCGGTGTGGACGCACCCCGAGCTGTTCGCCAGCGAGCATGAGGACTACCAGGTCACCGACGTCGAGTCCCAACAGTTCCTGAGCCGCGTGGCCCAGCGCCTCGCGCTCGACCCCCAGCACGTGTTCCCCACCTTCGAGGACACCTGGTACTACCTGTGGCGCGAGCGCAAGCTGCCCACCAACGTCGACCCGTTCGATGCGCGGCTGGCCGATCCGCTCGAGCGTGATCGCCTGCGCAAGGTGTTCAGCCAGGGCCTCGACAAGGTCGTCGGCCACGTGCTGCCGGTGGCCCGAACCCCCGGTGCCGGTCCGCGCTGGACCTCCGGCGAGTGGTTCCTGCGCGCCGAGCGCTGCTATTTGGTGCCCGGCGATTCGCCGCTGGGCTTGCGCCTGCCGCTCGATTCGCAGCCGTGGGCTGCCGAAGCCGACATGCCGTGGGTTCACGCACCCGACCAGACCCAGACCTTTGCGCCGCTGCCGGCCTATCGCCGGTTGCGCTATGCGCAGGGCTCGACCGAAGGCGTCGTGGTCACCGGTGCCCAGGGCGCGGCGGCGGGTCCGGGCGCGGCCAAGACCGCGGTGGGCGTGGGCTCGGTCGGCGCACCACTGTTGGGCGCTGCGAAGGGCTCGGCAGCCGCCAGCGTGAAGGTGCCCGCGCCGTTCCAATCGGCCGGCTGGATCACCCGCACCGCGCTGTGCGCCGAGCCGCGCGACGGCCGGCTGTACCTGTTCATGCCGCCGATGTCGGTGCTCGAGGACTACCTCGAACTCGTGACGGCCATCGAAGACACCGCCGCCGAAATGAAGCTGCCGGTCATCCTCGAGGGCTACGAGCCACCGCGTGACCCGCGCCTGGCCACGCTGCGCGTCACCCCGGACCCGGGCGTCATCGAGGTCAACATCCACCCCGCCCACACCTGGGGCGAACTGGTCGAGCAGACCACGCACCTGTACCAAAGCGCCCACGAAACGCGCTTGTCGACCGAGAAGTTCATGCTCGACGGACGCCACACCGGCACCGGCGGCGGCAACCACTTCGTGCTCGGCGGTGCCACGGTGGCCGATTCACCGTTCCTGCGCCGTCCCGACCTGCTGGCCAGCATGATCGGCTACTGGCACAACCACCCGGCGCTGAGTTACCTGTTCTCGGGCCTGTTCGTCGGGCCGACCAGCCAGGCGCCGCGTCTCGATGAGGCGCGCAACGATTCGGTCTACGAGATCGAGATTGCCTTTGCCGAACTGCAGCGCGTGACCGCCGAGTTCGGGGCCGGCGAGGGCGCTTGCCCGCCGTGGCTGATCGACCGGCTGCTGCGCAACTTGCTCATCGACGTGACGGGCAACACCCACCGCGCCGAGTTCTGCATCGACAAGCTGTATTCGCCCGATGGCGCCACCGGCCGGCTGGGCCTGCTCGAGATGCGCGCCTTCGAGATGCCGCCGCACGCTCGCATGAGCCTCACGCAGCAGCTGCTCATGCGTGCGCTGGTGGCGCGCTTCTGGAAGCAGCCGTACCGCCCGGCGCGCCTCAAGCGCTGGAACACCGAGCTGCACGACCGCTTCATGCTGCCGCACTTCATCTGGCAGGACCTGTGCGATGTGGTCGAAGAACTCAACGCCTTCGGCTACCCGATCCAGGCCGACTGGTTCGCGCCGCACCTGAACTTCCGCTTCCCGCGGCTGGGTGATTTCGTGGCCAAGGGCGTCGAAGTCGAATTGCGCATGGCGCTCGAGCCATGGCACGTGCTGGGCGAGGAAAACGCCGCCGGCGGCACCGCGCGCTTCGTTGACTCGTCGCTCGAGCGCATCCAGGTTCGCGCCACCGGGCTGGTCGGCGAGCGCCATGTGGTCACCTGTGACGGGCGTGTCGTGCCGCTGCAGCCCACCGGCCGCGTCGGTGAGTTCGTTGGGGCGGTTCGCTACCGCGCCTGGAATCCGCCGTCGGCGCTGCACCCCACGATCGACGTGCACGCCCCGCTCACCATCGACTTGCTCGACACCTGGATGAACCGCTCGATCGGCGGCTGCCAGTACCACGTGGCCCACCCGGGAGGCCGCAGCTACGACACCTTCCCGGTCAACGCCTACGAGGCCGAGGCCAGGCGCTTGAACCGGTTTTTCCGCATCGGGCACACGCCCGGTACCATGCACAGCCCTCGCGACGAGCGCAACCCGAACTTCCCGTTCACCCTGGATTTGCGGCGCGCGCCACCGGCCGCCTGATGGGCGCTCACGGGTCGTTCGCGGGTGGTGCAGTGGTTTGGCTGCCGCCCGCGCTCGTGCGATCAACCTGGGCCTGATGGAGTGGAGGGTGTGAGATGTTGAGCCGGCTCCTGTCAGGCTATGCCTCGGCCGAAGGGCGCTACGACGAGTTGCTGTCGGCGCCCGGCGTTCCCCGTGACCACTGGGAGGCCTTCTTGCGCTCGCTGGCCGCGCGCGAAGGCGTTGAGGTCAGCGAAACGCTGTCGCTCATGGAACGCGAGATCCGCGAGAACGGGATCACCTACAACGTCTACGCCGACCCCAAGGGCGCTGACCGCCCCTGGGAGGTCGACCCGCTGCCGCTGCTGATCTCGGCGGCCGAGTGGGAAGAGCTGTCCGCCGGCATCGCGCAGCGCGCCGACCTGCTCAACCGGGTGCTGGCCGACCTCTACGGCCCGCAAGAACTGCTGCGCTCGGGCGCGATCCCGCCGTCGATCATCTTCGGTCACCGCGGCTACTTGCACCAGGTGCAAGGCATCCGCCCGCCCGGTGGCGTGCACCTGTTCAGCTACGCGGCCGACCTGGCGCGCTCGCCCGACGGCCACTGGTGGGTCGTCAACGACCGCACCCAGGCACCCTCGGGGGCCGGCTACGCGCTCGAAAACCGCCTCGTGGTGTCGCGCGTGTTTCCGCAGATGTTTCGCGACCTGCACGTGCAGCATCTGGCCTCGTTCTTCGATGCGCTGCGCGAGTCGCTGCTGCGCTGGGCACCGCGCGATGCCGCCGAGCGTGGGGGCGATCGCGGCCAGGCGCTCATCGTGCTGCTCACGCCGGGCCCGTACAACGAGACCTACTTCGAGCATGCACTGCTGGCGCGCTACCTGGGTTTCCCGCTGGTCGAGGGCAGCGACCTGACGGTGCGCGACGGCTGCGTGTGGATGAAGACCGTCGAAGGCCTCAAGCGCGTCAACGCGGTGCTGCGCCGCCAGGACGACGACTACTGCGACCCGCTCGAGCTGCGCTCGGATTCGGCCCTGGGCGTGCCGGGCCTGACCGACTGCGCACGCCGCGGCACCGTGCTGCTGGCCAATGCGCTGGGCTCGGGCGTGCTCGAGTCGGGCGCGCTGCTGGGCTACTTGCCCCAACTCAGCGAGAAGCTGCTCGGCGAGCCGCTCAAGCTGCCGTCGGTGGCCACCTGGTGGCTGGGCGAGCCGGCTGCGCTCGACGACGCCTGGGGCCGGCTCGACAAGCTCATCATCAAGCCGCTCGAGCGCTCGGCACGCGAGCCGGCGCTGTTCGGCGCCGATCTCGACGAGGCGCAACGCGCCGCGCTGCGCAAGCGGGTGGCCGCCCGTGCGCAGCGCTACGTGGCCCAGGAATGGGTGCACCTGTCGCAGGCTCCCGTGCTCGAACGCTCGGCCCGCCCGGGCCGGCCGGCCGAGCAGCTCGCTTCGCGCAGCGTGGGGCTGCGCGTGTTCGCGGTGGCCACGCCCAATGGCTATCACGTGATGCCCGGCGGGCTGACCCGGGTGGCCGGTGATGAGCGATCGCGCGGCATCGCCATGCAGCGCGGCGGCCGCTCGAAAGACGCCTGGGTGCTGTCGCCAGCGCCCGTCAACGCCTCGTTCTCGCTGCTCAGTCGCACCGTGCGGCCGCAGGATCTGGTGGCCTCGGCGGTCAACGTGCCCTCGCGCGCGGCCGAGAACCTGTACTGGTTTGGCCGCTACGGCGAGCGCTGCGAGTCCGCCGCGCGGCTGCTGCGCGTGGCCATCGGGGTGGTGCTCGACGAGTCGAAGGCGCCGCTGCACGGTTTGTCGCCGGCGCTCGTGGTCGCGCAGCGCTTCGGTCTGATCGGCAACACCGATCACCCCGGCGCCGATTTGCTGCGCGCGGCCACCCACCCCGAAGACGGCCTCGGCGACCGGCTGCGCCAGCTGTCGCGTGCGGCCTTCAACCTGCGCGACCGCATGTCGGCGGACCATTGGCGCTCGCTCAACCAGCTGATCGCCGACCCGGTGTTCAAGCGCAGCCTGTCGTCGCCGAGCCTCGGGCTGCCGGTGGCGATGGCCTGGCTGGACCGCGCCGTGAGCTCGATGGCCACGCTGTCGGGTTTCGTGCTCGACGGCATGACGCGCGGTGTGGGCTGGCGCTTCCTGTCCATCGGCCGGCGGCTCGAGCGTCTGGCCACGCTGTGCACCGTGCTGCAAGTCGCCATCGACGAAGGCCGCACGCACGGTCTCGACTGGCTGCTCGAGTACGCCGACTCCACCGTCACCTACCGCTCGCGCTATCTGGTCGCCCCCGAGTGGCTGCCGGTGCTCGATTTGCTGCTGCGCGACGAGGTCAACCCGCGCTCGGTGGCGTTCCAGGTCAAGGGGCTGGCCGAGTTCGTCGCCAAGCTCGAGCACAGCCACGGTCGCTTCGCCAGCGACGTGCTGGCTGCGGCGCAGGCCGCGCTGCGCGGCCTGACCCCCGCCGACCTGCACCCCGAGAGCGAAGCGCTGGCCCGCGTGCTGGCCCAGTTGCAACGCGCCGCGCACGCGGTGTCCGATGAGCTCACGCTGAAGTTCTTCTCGCACGCCGCCTCGCGCAGCGTGCTGTCGCTGGTCGCATGAAGCTGCATCCCTCCTCGACCACCTCGGGCGCCGGTCGCTACATCGTCGAGCACGAGACGTTTTATTCGTACGTGGTGCCGGTGTCGCAGTCGTGGCAGCTCGGGCGGCTCACGCCGCGCGTGCTGCCGTGGCAGCGCGTGGTGTCGCACAGCCTGACCATCGAACCGCTGCCCAACGAGCGCCACGAGGCCACCGACAGCTTCGGCAACGTGGTGTCGCACTTCGCGCTGCACGGCGCGCACCACCAGTTGCGCGTGCGCATGCACTGCCAGGTCGAGGTGTCCGAGCGAGCGCACCTCGACACCGATCACGCCATGACCGTGGCCGAAGTGCGCGAGGCCGTGCGCCGCCAACGGCCCGGCGCCGATGACCTGGACGCCGCGCGCATGGCCGAAGCCACGCCGCTCGTTCCCTGGTCGGAGGCCGCGCGCGACTACGCCCAAGCCTCGCTGCAGGCCGATCGCCCGTGGGTCGAGGCGCTGCTCGAGCTGACGCACCGCATCCACGAGGACTTCGAGTTCGACGCCGGTGCCACCACGGTGAGCACCTCGGTCGACGAAGTGCTGCAGCACCGCCGCGGCGTGTGCCAGGACTTTGCCCACCTGATGCTGGCGTGCCTGCGCGCACACGGCCTGCCGGCGCGCTACATGTCGGGCTACCTGCTCACCGAACCGCCACCCGGCATGCCGCGCCTGATGGGCGTGGACGCCTCGCACGCCTGGGTGGGCGCTTTTTTGCCCGGCCACGGCTGGGTCGAGTTCGATCCCACCAACGACCAGCTCGCCGACCGCCGCTACATCACGCTGGCGTGGGGTGCCGACTTCGCCGACGTGGTGCCGCTGCGCGGGGTGATCCTGGGCGGCGGCTTCATGCAGACCATGGACGTGTCGGTGAGCGTGATCCCGCAGGACTGAGCGTTCCTCGGCGGCGGGGCATCCCCCTTCGGAGGGGGTGCTTCATGGGGTGACCTTCGAAGCCTGAACCGACCCTTGCGCGGGATGCGCGAACGGGGTCGATCCGGAAAACTGGCGCCATCGGTCGAGTCGGCCGATGCACGGTTGATTCAACGCACCGCGGTTTTTCCCTAGGGCGGAAGACTGAAGCCGTTGATCAAGCAGACCCAAGCCTGTTCAGGAGATCGCCATGTCCAGCCCGAGCGCATTGACCACCGCTGCCGCCCCCGGCGAGCACCGTGCCGCAGAGAACCGCGAAGCCGACGCCCCTCAGGGGGCCGGCTGGTACGAGTCGAGCTGGGAACTGGTCAGCGGGCTGGAGGTGAGCGAGGTGCTGGAATCTGCCGCGAGGCCCAGCAACCTTCAATCGGGACTCCTGACGAAACACTGGTGCAGCCATGGGGACTGAACCTGGCGAGCTATGCGCCAAGTATTCCTCTGTTGAATAAAAAAATGTTTTCACCTTTGTGAATGAAATCAAATTCATATCTAGCAACGGCTTTGATGAAGTTTCTGGAGGACCCAGCGAATGGCAGCATCCAGTCGTGAAGTTCAATAATAACCAAGGGAAATTTCTCGAGCCAACTCGTGTCTCCATCAAACAAGTATTGTTCGGCGCCCTCAATATCTATCTTGAAGATGAATGGTACCGTCTTGTTGGCTGCAGGATGATCCAGGATGGCGTCAGGTGTTATGCATTTCACAATGCTGGCTGCAGGCGATCTCTCTGATTTTACTTCTGCAGTCCGAAAACCCCAATCGGACATCCCGGGGTCAAATAATTCAAGCTCTCCAACCGTATTGGATATGGCGCCATTGAAGCGGAAGCAATTGAATGAACCCGTATTCAGACTCAACAGAGAAAAATTGTTTGGGTCTGGTTCAATGGAGAAAATGAGGGACTTCGGATACGTGCAGGAAAAATAAACACTTGACGCACCAATATTGGCGCCTGCATCTATGATCAGCGGGGTTTGGTTGATTGTGGATTTATTGTGGAATTCAATCAGCCTTCTTCCTTGCTCCCATTCGCTGATTCGATAGTCATTATTGATGAATATCTGATGAATGACCCCCCTGTCTCCAACGGAGTCTTCCCTGTAGTTGAAGGCGACTTGAGTCCCGGAGATATTTAAATTGACACATGAAGTCATGGAAATTTTAAATTTAGTTCATGGCAGGAAGCCCAACTTCCCTAAAGTTTCTTTCATGCCGGCAGTTGTAGACAGCCACGCATAGGCTTCTTTGGCTTCACTGTCTTTGGCGTCTGGCGGGGGCTGCATGTTGGCAGCCAGGTAGTGTGCGTTGTATCGAGTTCGATAGGCAACAGTTTTTTGTTTTGTAGATACGAATCTATGATTCTTGTTCTTTAGTCCAGCCAGGAAAACTCGATCGCCCACAGCGTGTAAACGTTTTGGAATCCTCAGCCAAACGTCTAACGCGTCAAAAGAATTTCGATGTAGAAGGTAACAACTCGTATCCACATGGTCTAAGGACTCCTCATCGAAGTCAAAAATTGGCATCTCTGTGCCGTCAAGGGTGTGGAAAGTACGGAAAGAAGTGCAAACATCCGCCTTGGTTGCTTCCCATAAGCTCAGGAGGGATGCGAGGTGGTTGGGGTGAAACCAATTGTCAGCATCGAGATAGGCAATAAAGTCATACCCCTCAACATCCGCGAGCAGGCCACCGATACCCCTGGGTGTGTCACCAAAATCCGCGTGGGCTTGGGGCAGGGAAACATGCCTGATGTTCCACCTGATGAGTTCTTCATTGGGGCATCCATCTGCCACAAAAAAATGATCAGAATCAACTGCTTGATTCAATACACTTTGATGGCATTGGCGTAGAAATTCAGTGGGTTCCTTGTGGTAGGGGGTAATGACGGCAATTTTCATTTTTGATCAAAAATAGTATCCACCACCATCGCAGTCGGCCGGCTGTAATTTTGTTGGATCAGCAAAGAGCACGCGGCTCAGGTGATCGCCCGCATGGATTCTGGACACCTGGCCATGAAGGTCATGAAACGATGGTCGGGTGGGTCGTCGTGACCTGATCGGCTTCAGAAGTGGTAATTCAGCCCCACCTTGGCGGTGTGGAAATTGTCCATGGTCTGGTGCATGGCAAAACCCAAGGGCCATATCTCTGGTGGAACACCATAAGTCGTGCCCGTGCCGGTCGTGCTCATGCTGGGCAAGTTCATCATCAAATACTCTGCCTTGATGCTCCACTTGTCATTCAGTGCGTATTCAAGGCCGCCACCCAAGGCATAGCCCGCGCCCGTGGATTTGTCGGTGGTTCCGGGGCGGCCATTCAGACAACTTTTTTCGGGTGCTGAACATAATTTGCTCTTCATGTCGGTGAAGACCGCGCCGCCCTTGAAGTAGACGAGTACCTTGTCAACCGCATAACCCACCCGACCACCGATGAATCCATAGTTTTTCAAGGTCGTGGTGTAGTCCAGATATCCCGGGTACTGGGCCGGCTCGGCTACTTCGCTCAGGCCTCCGATGGATTCCTTGTAATGCAGTCGGCCCCATTCGGCTTCAATGCCAAATACATTGGGTATCCATCGGTATCCTTTGGGGTGTTCAACCTGCCAGTTGTAACCCATCTGCGCACCGCCCATGATGCTCTCACTGGAGTGAGCATCGTGACTCAAATCATTTTTACCATTGG
>CAIVGK010000273.1 GCA_903905475.1 uncultured Burkholderiales bacterium
AACCGCCGAGCTGCTGCAAGGCAGAAGCCGTTTGCGCGCCAAGCTGGCCCAGTCGACCCCGCTGCAGTGGTGATGCCCCGGCCATGCCGGGCTCGCGAAAACAGACCGGTATAATCCGATCGGTCAGATCGCCAGCGGTCGTCACCGACGCACATCTGAGGGCCGCCACTCACCGTGGCCCCAAAGTCCCTCGATGCCGCCGGTCATCACCGCTCTGAAGTGCAGACGGTCTTGTCTGCCGGCCCTGTGTTCGGACAGGGGGTGGGTTCGGCACTTGGAGCACCACGGGCCAGACCTGAAATTCACCGATCAACTGCCTTGCCGGAAGATCACTCCGGCCCTGTTTCCATAGGCCGGGTCGCTGACTCGCCAACCATCTGAGGATTTGCATGACCGCAAAGAAGAGCGCGCCGGTTTCGGCCGAGAAGCCCGCAGTGACCGCCAAGGCTGCAGCATCGAGCACCGACGCCACGCTGAAATCGGGTGCCGCCAAGAAGACGACCGCCGTTGCCGCGAAAAAGCCGGCCGCCGTCAAAGCGGCAGGCGATGCCGCCGCAGCCAAGCCCGGGCGCAAGCCCGTCAAGGCGACCAAGGCTGTGGGCAAGCAGAAACCCGAACTCGTCGAAGAAGACTTCTCTGACGTCGAAGCCGACCTGGAAGGCGAGCCCGAAGCGGAAGTCGTGGCGGTCGAGGGTGTGGAGGACGCGGACGCCAAGGCCAAGGCCAAACCGCTGCGCATGAAGGTCTCCAAGGCCAAGGAACGTGCGCTGATGCGCGAGTTCGGTCTTGATGAAACCGCACTGTCGGAAGAAGAAGTCGCCAAGCGCCGCCATGAGCTCAAGACGCTCATCAAGATGGGCAAGACGCGCGGCTTCCTGACGCACCAGGAAATCAGCGATCACTTGCCCGAAAAGCTGGTCGACGCCGAAATCCTCGAAGCCATCGTGTCGATGCTCAACGACATGGGCATCGCGGTGTACGAGCAGGCGCCCGACGCCGCCACGCTGCTGATCGCCGGCGGTGGAACCACCACCGCCACCGAAGAAGAAGCCGAAGAAGCCGCCGAAGCCGCGCTGTCGACCGTCGACTCGGAATTCGGCCGCACGACCGATCCGGTGCGCATGTACATGCGCGAGATGGGCACCGTCGAGCTGCTCACGCGTGAAGGCGAAATCGAGATCGCCAAGCGCATCGAAGGCGGCCTGCAATCGATGATGCAGGCGATCAGCGCATCGCCCACCACGATCGCCGAGATCCTCGTCTACGCAGAGCGCATCGGCGCCGCCGAGATGACCATCTCCGAGGTCGTCGACGGCTTCGTGTCCGAAGGCGAGGCCGACGACTACGTGGCCGAAGAAGACGTGGACTTCTTCGACGAGGAAGACGACGACGACGGCAACGGCGGCAGCCGTGCGCTGACCAAGAAGCTCGAGGAGCTGAAGACGCAGGCGCTGGCCAAGTTCGCCAACCTGCGCATCAACTTCGACAAGATGCGCAAGGCCTTCGAGAAGGAGGGTTACCAGTCGCCCGCCTACAGCCGCGCTCAGCAGGCCATCAGCACCGAGCTGATGACGATCCGCTTCACCGTCAAGACGATCGAAAAGCTCTGCGGCCTGTTGCGCTCGCAGGTCGACGACGTGCGCCGCTACGAGCGCGAGCTGCGCAAGATCCTGGTCGACAAGTGCGGCATGCCGCAGGACCACTTCATCAAGCACTTCCCGCCCAACATCCTGAACCTCAAGTGGGCAGAAAAGGAAGTGGCCGCCAACAAGTCTTACAGCACCGTGCTGGCCCGCAACCTGCCCCCGGTGCAGGAGCTGCAAAAGAAGCTGGCCGACCAGCAAGCGCGCGCCGTCGTGCCGCTCGACGACCTGAAGCGGATCAACAAGCGCATGAACGAGGGCGAGAAGTCCTCGCGCGATGCCAAGAAGGAAATGATCGAGGCCAACTTGCGCCTCGTGATCTCGATCGCCAAGAAGTACACCAACCGCGGCCTGCAGTTCCTGGACCTGATCCAGGAAGGCAACATCGGCCTGATGAAGGCGGTCGACAAGTTCGAATACCGCCGCGGCTACAAGTTCTCGACCTACGCCACCTGGTGGATCCGTCAGGCCATCACGCGCTCGATCGCCGATCAGGCCCGCACGATCCGCATCCCGGTGCACATGATCGAGACCATCAACAAGATGAACCGGCTGTCGCGTCAGCACTTGCAGGAGTTCGGCTTCGAGCCTGACGCGCCCACGCTGGCGTTGAAGATGGAGATCCCCGAGGACAAGATCCGCAAGATCATGAAGATCGCGAAAGAGCCGATCTCGATGGAAACACCCATCGGCGACGACGACGATTCGCATCTGGGCGACTTCATCGAGGACACCAACAACACCGCGCCGATCGAAGCCGCCATGCAGGCCGGTCTGCGCGATGTGGTCAAGGACATCCTCGACAGCCTCACCCCGCGCGAGGCCAAGGTGCTGCGCATGCGCTTCGGCATCGAGATGCAGTCGGATCACACGCTCGAAGAAGTCGGCAAGCAGTTCGACGTGACGCGCGAGCGCATTCGCCAGATCGAAGCCAAGGCCATCCGCAAGCTCAAGCACCCCAGCCGCTCTGACAAGCTGCGGACCTACCTTGACAACCTCTGAGCCTTCGCCGGTGACAACCGAAACGCCCACGCTTGCCGGGGCGTTCGGCTTGAGCAGCGGCTGAGGTCAAGGGGCAGGACGGCCACGATCGCGCATGGACCAGACCCTCGTTCGCTGCGTGCTTTTTGCCGATCTGCGCGGCAGCACCGGGCTCTACGAGACCCTGGGCAATGCGTTTGCCACGCAGTTGGTGTCGCGAAGCGTGTCGTTGCTGGGCCAGGTGATCTCGTCGCGAGACGGCGTGCTGGTCAAGACGCTGGGCGATGGCCTGATGGCCACCTTCGCCGAACCCACCACGGCGATGCAGGCGGCGATCGACATGCACAAGGCGCTGGCGCAGATCGGGTCTGATGAGCAGGCCGACGATGGGCAGCAACTCCCGCCCCTGAAGCTGCAGGTCGGCCTGGCCTACGGCGAAATGGTCGAAATGTCAGGCGACTTTTTTGGCGATGCCGTCAACATTGCCGCGCGGCTGCTCGAGCATTGCGGGGACAACGAAACGCTGGCGACGACCACGGTGGTGGAGACACTGGCCGCCCACGACCGCGCAAGATTTCGGCGGCTGGATCGATTGCAACTGCGCGGGCGCATCGCGCCGGTGGAGGTCCACGTGCTCGAGCGGCACGAGTTCCCTGACCTGGCGGCCACCATGTTCGGCAACGTCTTGTCGACACCCGCGCCCTCGGCGCTGCGGCTCAAATGGCGTGATGCGGCCACCTTGTTCAGCACCAGCGACATGCCGGTCATCCTCGGCCGCGGGGAGCAAGCCACCTGCTGGATCGACGACAACCGGGTCTCGCGCTCGCACGCACGCATCGACTGGCACGGTGGCGCTTTTCAGTTGGTCGACATGAGCTCCAACGGCACCCACGTGAAGTTTGCGGCCGACAGCGAGGTGGTCACCCTGCGCCGCGGCACCTGCACGCTGCACGGCAGCGGCGTGCTGGGGTTGGGCGCATCGCCCAGCGACCCGTCGGCACCGTGCGTGGGCTTTGAAGTCGTGCGCCTGAGCGACGACCCGCTGCCGTGATCGACCGGCCGCGCCAGGCCCCTCGATTCACACCCCCCGATACCCAGGGGCTCGACGATAATTTCAAGTTGGATTTCTCCCGGATGCCGCATGCCCTTCGCCCCTGAACCTGTCTACGAACACGGCAAGTCCCCGGCGGCGTCCACGGCGGTGCTCCTGTGCAATCTGGGCACGCCCGATGCCCCGACGGCGCCCGCATTGCGGCGCTACCTGAAGGAGTTCCTCGGCGATCACCGCGTGGTCGAGATCCCCAAGCTGGTGTGGTGGTTCATCCTCAACGGCATCATCTTGCGCGTGCGCCCCAAGCAGTCGGCGGCCAAGTACGCCACCGTGTGGACCGACGAGGGCTCGCCCCTGAAGGTGTGGACCGACAAGCAAGCCGCGCTGCTGCAGGGCTGTCTGGGTGAGCGCGGCTACCGCGTCGCCGTGCGTCCCGCCATGCGTTACGGCTCGCCGTCGATCGGCAGCGTGCTGGATGAGCTGAAACAAGCCGGCGCCACCCGCGTGCTGGTGCTGCCGCTGTATCCGCAGTACTCCGGCCCCACCACCGCCAGCGTGTGCGACGCGGTCTACGCCTGGGGCCAGCGCGTGCGCCGGCTGCCCGAATTTCGCTTCGTCAACGAGTACCACGACGACCCGGGCTACATCGACGCACTGGCCAAACGTGCCACCGACCACTGGCAGCACGCCGGCCGCCCCGATCGGCTGGTCATGACCTTCCACGGCGTGCCGCGCCGCACGCTGCTGCTGGGCGACCCGTACCACTGCCAGTGTCAAAAGACCGCGCGCTTGCTGGGCGAGCGTCTCGGCCTGCGCCAGGACGAAATGGTCGTGACCTTTCAAAGCCGCTTCGGCAAGGCCGAATGGCTGCAGCCCTACACCGAGCCCACCCTGGTGGCGCTGGCCGCGCAAGGCGTCAAGCGCATCGACATCATGTGCCCGGGCTTCACTTCGGACTGTCTCGAGACGCTCGAAGAAATCGCCCAGGAAGCGCGTGACGCCTTCATCGGGGCCGGCGGCCAGGAGTTCAACTACCTGCCCTGCCTCAACGATCAGCACGAGTGGATGCTGGCGCTGAGCGGCATCGCGATGAAGCACCTGCAAGGCTGGGATTGCGCCACACCGGCCGATGCCACCGAGC
Source organism: uncultured Burkholderiales bacterium (assembly GCA_903905475.1). Lineage (GTDB taxonomy): Bacteria > Pseudomonadota > Gammaproteobacteria > Burkholderiales > Burkholderiaceae_C > PBB1. Next base: position 4,817 of record CAIVGK010000273.1, read on the forward strand.
TGGCGGGGCAGCGCGAGCGGGCCATCGCGCTCGGGGCCGCTCGATGACGGGTTCGGGCCGCGATCGCCACCGCAGGGTGTGCCCTTGAGGCTGGACAAGTGGCTGTGGGCCGCGCGGTTCTACAAGACGCGCAGCCTGGCCACCGACGAGATCGGCAAGGGCCGCATCAGCGTCAACACCCAGTCGGCCAAGCCCTCGCGCGACGTGCGCGTCGGTGACCACATCGAGTTGCGCCAGGGCCCGCTGGTGCGTTGCGTGGTGGTGATGGGCTTGAGCGAATCCCGCGGCCCGGCGCCGGTGGCGCAAGCGCTCTACGCCGAAACCGAGGAAAGCATCGCCGCGCGCGAGAAAGCCGCCCGCGAACGCCGCGAGTCCCCCGAGCCCGCGCTGGCCATCGACCAGGGCCGCCCCACCAAACGGGATCGGCGCCAGTTGTCCGACTGGAACCGCTGGAGCGCGTCGATCGACGGGGAGTGACTCACGGAGGGCTCGCCGGCAAGCGCAAATGTCCCTCTTGAAATGCGGACTCTTGTCGCCATGTTGTTCTGAGGAGGAAAAGAGCAAACATGACCCCACCAGAGTCCCATCAAGAACAAACCGCTCAGACCGAGCAAGCCGCAGCGGGCGCCGAGGCGCAAGATCCGGCGGCCAAGCTCGCTGAACTGGAAGCCCGCCACGCTGAGGTGTCTGACGCCTACCTGCGGGCCAAGGCCGAGACCGAAAACATCCGCAGGCGCTCGGAAGACGAGATTTCGA
>CAIVGK010000274.1 GCA_903905475.1 uncultured Burkholderiales bacterium
ACGGCGTGTACCCCGCCAGCGACCGCAGCGACGCCGTGGCCTGCGCGATCGAGGCGCTGGGCCAGCTGGCCCTCGACGAGATGCCGCCCTCCCTGCGCGCGCTGCCGCAAGACCGCGTGCCGCTGCGCGCGTTTGACACCGTCGGCCTGCCGGCGCTGCGCGCGCTGCTGAGCACGGCCGTGCCAGCCATCGCGCCCGCCGCGGCGGTGGAAGCCGCGCCCGCCTTGAGCGGGCTCGACGCGCTGGCCGACGAGTTGGCCGGCGCGCAGCACGGGCTGATCATGGTCATGGGCAAGGGTGGCGTGGGCAAGACCACGGTGGCCGCGGCACTGGCACTCGGGCTCATTCAACGCGGCAAGACGGTGCACCTGAGCACCACCGATCCGGCCGCTCACCTGGCCGGCACGCTCGAAGGCGAGGTGGCGGGCCTGCATGTGAGCCGCATCGACCCCAAGGTCGAGACGCAGCACTACATCAACAAGATCATGGCTGCCAAGTCACCGGGCTTGAACGCCGAGGAACGCGCGCTGCTGCTCGAGGACCTGCGCTCGCCGTGCACCGAGGAAGTGGCGGTCTTCCATGCGTTTTCGCGCATCGTGAGCGAAGCGCGCAGCGCCTTTGTGGTGCTCGACACCGCCCCCACCGGCCACTCGCTGCTGCTGATGGACGCCGCCGGTGCGTACCACCGGCAAATGCTGCGCGAGTTCGAATGTCACGGCGCCTCGCGCATCGTCACCCCGCTCATGCGACTGCAAGACGCCGACTACACCCGCATCGTGCTGGTCACGCTGCCCGAGGTCACACCGGTGTCGCAAGCCGCCGCGCTGCAAGAAGACCTGCGCCGCGCGCACATCGAGCCCTACGCCTGGGTGATCAACAAAAGCGTGCTGGCCGCCGGCACCCACGACCGCCTGCTCGCCGCCCGACTGGCCGGCGAACGCCAGCAGATCAAGCGCATCGGCGCCGGCCTGGCCCAACGCGTGTACACCCTGCCCTGGCTGACCCGCCCGCCCATCGGGTTGGCGGCGCTGTCGGCGCTGGTCAGGGCGCCCGAGGGGGCGGCAGTGGCTCCCCCAACGAGCGCGACGCCAACTCGGGATGCCAGCCAGAGCACCGCGTGACCTTGCGCCTGGCCGCAGACACCGGCGATTGCCTTGATCTGCCTCACGACGCGCCGCCTCGAACCCCTTGAAGATGATCACCTCATCACCCAGGGGAACACCATGCTTCAAAACGTCGGCACCGTCGATCGCGTCATCCGCATTGCCGCTGGTCTGGGCCTGATCGGCGCCACCATGCTGGGCTACATCGGCCCCTGGGGCTGGATCGGCGTGGTGCCCCTGACCACCGGAGTGTTTCGCTTTTGCCCGGCCTACTGGCCGTTCGGACTGAGCACGTGCCCGATGAAACGCGTCAACGGCAATCGTTGATGGCGTCAGGCGCTCCGCATGACCCCACCGTCCGGCTGCCGTGAACTCACGCAAGCCGTGTCAGCGGGGCTGGCCACGCTGAGGGCCCACACGCCCGCGGTCATGAAGGGCTCGGGCGATCTCGGCCGCACGGCCACCGCCACCGCCGCGTTCGACGGATTTTCCAAGCCGGCGAAGGTCTGACGCCGCAGGCTCCCCGCGCGTGGTGCGGCCCGTGCCGACCTCCTCCGCGGCGCACACACCTTGGGCTTCGCCTCGCAGGCCAGCAGCGCTGGCGAGGAACATGGCAACGCTGGCGGGCGCAGCACCGGATTGCTGATCGGCTTGAGCAGATAGTCATCGGCGCCGGCATCGAGCCCGGCGATGTGCTGCTCGATGCCGTCACGCGCGGTCAGGATCAGCACCGGCAGGCTCAACTGGCGGGCGCGCCAGCGGCCCAGCCAGACCATGCCGTCACCACCAGGCAGGCCCAGATCGAGCACCACGGCATCGAAAGGCGCGCTCGCCAGCGCCGCGTCAGCCTGGGCGCCATCGCGAAACCAGTCGACCACATGGCCGAGCTGGCGCAAGCCCGTGGACAAGGCCTCGCCCAGCGCGTGGTCGTCTTCGACGATGAGCAGGTGCATCGGGCCGGTCGCGGATCAGCCGGGCAGCAAGTGCTCGACGAACCAGTCGCGCGCCGGCCCGGCGGCGTCGCCGAAGTCCTTGATGTAGGCGTCGAAATGCCCGCCCTTGAGAGCGACCAGCTTCTTGGGGTGCAGCGCGCGCTCGTAGGCGGCCAGTGCCTGATCGGCCGCCGTGAGGTGGTCGGTGAGTGCGACGACCATCAGCAGCGGCGTCGGGCTGATGTGCGCGATGTGCGCGCCGGGCTCGTACTCGAGAAACATCTCGACCGAGCGCAGCGTGACTTCGTTTTTCCACGATGGTGCGCGCAACTTTCCGGTCTCGGTGAACCAGGTCCACGAATCCGGCGTGGGCAGCGCGGCCGGATCGATGGGGTTTTCGGCGACCACCGGCACCATCGCCGGCGGCTGGCCGGCGTAACGGGCGCGCCGGTCGGCATCGAACATGCCGCGATAGCCGGCAAAGAAGTCGGCGCGGATGAGCCGCTGGCCGTTGTCGTGACCGCTGATCAGCGGCACTTGCGAGACCACGCACTTGACGCGCCGGTCGATCGCACCGACCACCAGCACGTGACCGCCGCTGTAGCTCGAGCCCCAGATGCCGATGCGCGAGGCGTCGGTCTCGGGGAGCGTCTCGGCGTAGGTGATGGCGTCGCGGTAGTCGCTGACCTGCTGGTGCGGATCGATCTCCTGGCGCGGCGTGCCGTCGCTCGCGCCGAAGTTGCGGTTGTCGAACACGATGGCCGCCAACCCGGCCGCCGCGAAGGTCTCGGCGAAGCGGTCGAGGTACATCTCCTTGACGGCCGAATAGCCATGCGCCATCACCACCGTCGGGCACTTGCCCGTGCGCCCCTCGGGCACGTAATGCCAGCCGCGAAGCGTGACGCCGTCCTGGGTCTTGAATTCGATGTCCTTGCGCATGGGGTCTCCTGTGGTGTGGGCTGCCCGGGCGCGGGCGTCGAAAACCGAGTTTAGGGGCGGACCCGATGGACACGAAACGCGACGCGTTGCGGCCGCTGGGCTGACCTCGAAGGCGACCCGGAGCCCCTCAGTCCGCGCCGTCGTCGACCGGCAGCGACTCGGCGCGCCAGCGCAACATGCCGCCGGCCAGGTTGGCCACCCGCTCGAAGCCGGCCTGGCGCAGCAGCACGGTGGCTTGGGCCGAGCGCGCGCCGGAGCGGCACACCGCGACCACCGGCCGGCTGCGATCGAGTTGCGTCAGCCGCTCGGTCAGCTGCGACAGCGGCACCAAAAGCGCGCCACGGATGTGTCCGAGCACGTCGGTGAACTCGGTGGGCTCGCGCACATCGATGAGCTGGATGCCGCGGTCGGCGCTGCCCGCCAGGCGCTCTTCGAGCGCGTCGGGCTGGATCTCCCACACGCCGCCGAAGGTGAGCTCGAGCGCCGCCCAGCGCGGCTCGTCGGGCAGCACCGCGGCCTCGTCACTCTGGCCGCAGCGCAGGTTGGCCGGCACCGCCTGCGCCATCAGCCGCGGGTGCGGCAACCCGAGGTGAAGCATGTAGCCCACGAAGTCGGAGGCGCTGATGTGGCCGCCGAGCCGCGGATTGAAGCGCTTTTCCTCGGCCACGCTGGTGACGGTGAGGCCGCGGTAGTCGTGGCCCGGGTAGAGCAGGCAGTCTGCAGGCAGCGAGAAGAGCTGCTCATGCACCGAGCGGTACAGCTCGCTGGCGCTGCCTTGCTGGAAGTCGGTGCGCCCGCAGCCGCGGATCAGCAGGCTGTCGCCGGTGAAGGCCATGCGGCGGTCGTCGAGCACGAAGCTCAGGCAGCCGGCGGTGTGGCCGGGCGTGGCACGCACCTCCAGGTGGCGGCTGCCAAACATCACCCGGTCGCCGTGGGCGAGCGTGCGGTCGACATTCGCCGCGCCCGACACGCCGGACAGCGCGATGACGCTGCCGCAGCGCTGCTTGAGCCGCCACGCGCCGGTGACGTGGTCGGCGTGCACATGGGTGTCGAGCGTGGCCACCAGCCGCAAGCCCAGTTCGTGCAGCAAGGCGGCGTCGCGCGGGGCGTTTTCAAACACCGGGTCGATGAGCACCGCCTCGCCGGATGGCTGGTCGCCCAGCAAGTAGGTGTAGGTCGACGTGGCCGGATCGAACAGCTGGCGAAAGATCAGCATCGGTGTGTCCCTGTGACGAATGCGCAGCGCCTCAGCGCCGCATGAAAACCCGGTCGTGCAAGACCATGCCCACCAGCATCGCGACCACGAAGACCGCCGCGCTGCCCAC
>CAIVGK010000275.1 GCA_903905475.1 uncultured Burkholderiales bacterium
GCCACGGTGGCGGCGGTGGCCTTGTCGCTTCTGGCGTGGGTGGTGCTGTTCCACATCGCGGATGCGGCGCAGGCCTTGGCCTCTTCCATTCTTCGTGCGTGGAAGATCACCACGGTGCCGATGCTGATCTACGTCGCCGCGCTTTGGGGCGTGGGCCTCGGCGGCGGCAGCTTGCTCGGTTTCGACATCCTGGGCGGCACACCCGACGCCCTGCGCGGTGCGCCGGGCTACTGGGCGGCGGCGACAGGGGGATTCGTGATCTCCGGCATCGCGATGTGCTCGCTGCTGGCTTGGACGACGCGGCAGAGATAGCTCACGCTTCGACTGGCGGCATCTTCACAAGGCAGCCGCTCTCCAGGCCTCCCGTCGCGTGACCGAGCCGGTCAACCGGCTCGCCGCGCCGCCGCCAGCCGTTCGCGGCGCAGCTGCTCGACGGCGGGCAACTCCAGCGGCGCCAACGGCCCCACCACGCGCGCCAGCAGCAGGTCGGCCAGTTCGGGGTTGCGAGCCAGACACGGCCCGTGCAGATACGTGGCCACCACGCTGCCCTGCACGACGCCGTCGAAGCCGTACCCCTCGCGATTGCCCGTGCCCTTGACGACGGCACCCAAGGGCCGCGCCTCCGAACCCGACACCGTTCCACCCCGGTGGTTCTTGAATCCGGTCAACGGCTGGGTGAGCCCCTCCAGCAGCGGTGTCGACACCATTTCTCCGACGAAGCGGGACGGCTGCGGTGATGTCGTCACATCCAGCAGCGCCAAGCCCTCGATCCGCTCGCCCGCCGAGGTTTCATACCAGTGACCCAGAACCTGGATCGCCGCACAGATCGCCAGCACCGGCGCGCCGCGGGCCGCTGCGCGCTGCAAGCCCCGATGGGTCTGAAGATGCCGGGTGGCCAGCCGTTGGGCGCAATCCTCAGCACCACCCAGCGTGTAGAGATCAAGGGAGTCGGGCACCGGGTCGGCCAGCGTGATCTGGACGATCTCGGCCGGAATTCCGCGCAGTCGCAGCCGCTGACGCAGCACGACAGCATTGCCGCCGTCACCGTAGGTTCCCATCACATCGGGCAGCAGCAACCCGATTCGCACCGGCTCAGCCATGCATCCGTCGCAAGGTTCGGTTCAGTTGCTGGAACGCTGTGTAGTTGAGCATCACCTCGACGTGACCCTGAGGGCAGGACAAGATCGCGTCGATGATGGCGGGCGCCGACGTGTAGGGCACCCCTGCGTAGCCGAGTCGCACGGCCAGGTCCGTTGCGCGCTCTCCGGTCACCACGACCGGCACGCCTTCGAAGTGCTCGAAGTCGACGTCCCACAACCACGACAGGTCCTCGCCGTCGGGCGCCCGGCCGTTGACCGCGATCACCACCGCTTCGGCCGTCTTGTCGACCATCGACAGCGCTTCCTGCCAGCCGGCCGGGTTCTTGGCCAGCAGGATGCGTGCAGTGCGGTCGCCCATGCGCACGGTCCGGTAGCGGCCGGCCACCTCGTCGACTCGGGCCACCGCAGCCGTGGCCGCCGCCGGGTCGGCCCCCAAGGCCACTGCAGCGACTACGGCTTGGGCGGCGTTGCCACGGTTGACCGCGCCGGGCAGCGACAGTTGCATCGGCACCGACAACCCAGCGGGGCCGAAGAGCCTGTGCGGGTCGCACCACCACTGGGGTGTCGGACGCTTGAAGTCGGCGCCTGTCGAGTACCAGTGGTCACGCTCACGCACGATCACCTCACCGCTGCGCGGGCAACTCACCGAGTCATGGGCCCAGCCGCCGCCAGCGGCGACCCACACGACGTGAGGGCAATCGTAGGCAACCGAGGTCACCAGGACGTCATCGCAGTTGGCCACCACGACAGCCTTGGGGTGTCGAGCCAGGCAGGCACGCAGGGTCCGCTCGAGGTGGTTGATCTCGCCCACCCGGTCCAGCTGGTCCCGGGACAGGTTGAGCAGCACGATCACCGCCGGATCGAGGGCATCGGCGATGTGCGGCACGTGCATCTCGTCGACTTCGAGGACGGCCAGTTCGGCGTCACGGGAGGCTGCCAGCGCGGCCACGAGTCCGGCGTCCATGTTCGCGCCCTCCGCATTGGTTGCGACGGCACCCAGGGTCGCCAGCGCCAAGGACACCATCTTGGTGGTGGTCGACTTGCCGTTCGTGCCGGTCACGATCACGGTGCGACGCCCGGTGCCGAGCTGACGCAGGATCGAGGGGTCCAGCGTCATCGCAACCAGACCGCCGATCACCGCGCCCTCGCCGCGATCAGTCGCCCGGGAGGCCCACCGGGCGGCGGCCCCGACGGCGAGCGCTGCGCGCCCCTTGTTTGTCATCGTTGGCCTCGGCATGGCGAATCAGTATAGACAGGGGCCCCTCTGGGCATGTGCCTTGGCGAGTCGGGCCCAAGGCGGGCGGCGGCGGTTCATTTGGCACGCGATCACGTCAGGGGCGCCATGCTGGCCAAATCGACGCTGGCGAGGCACACTCCGCCCGGCCGAGCGGTCACGGTGTCGGATGGGGCTTTGCAGGGAGAGCATTTTTTGCGCTGTGCTGGGGGTAAGAGATGAGCCAATTCATGGCGGCTGGCCGAGACGCCGCCGATCCGATGTGGCGCTCTCGATGCACGGATGGTTGGACCAACGTTCGGTCGCAGTCAACGCCAACAGGTTCCTAGCGGGATGTGCGGACTGCTAGCCCTGGTGGGAGGTGTTGCTGGCGCCATCACGCAGCACACAGTCGACGCCGTCGTCGAGGCATCGAACCTCATGCGTCACCGCGGCCCGGACGAGCCCGGCCTCTGGGCCGATGACCACACCGTCCTGGGTTTCAGCAGGCTCTCGATCATCGATATCGCCCAGTCGCACCAGCCGCTGTGCTGGGGGCCGCCGGGTGCGCCCAACCGTTTTGTCATGGTGTTCAACGGTGAGATCTACAACTATCTGGAACTGCGCGCCGAACTCGCCGAGACCCATGGTGCAACGTTCACCACGGACGGCGATGGCGAGGCCGTCGTTGCGGCTTGCCACTACTGGGGCACCGAAGCGCTGATCCGGATGCGGGGCATGTTCGCCTTCGCGATCTGGGATACCGAGCGCCGGGAGTTGTTCTGCGCGCGCGACCCGTTCGGGATCAAACCGCTGTTCATGGCGACGGGCCCGGGCGGGTCCGTGGTCGGCAGCGAGGAAAAGTGCCTGATCAACCTGTCCGCCGTCCTGGGGCTGGACACGGCCATCGACCCCAGGGCCCTGCAGCACTACACCGTGCTGCAGTACGTACCCGAACCGGAGACGATGCATCGCGGCGTGCGCCGGCTCGAATCGGGCTGCTCAGCGATGATCCGCCCCGGCTGCCTGCCAGAAGTGAGCCGCTACTTCCGCCCGCGATTTTCCGCAGTGCCGTTTCGCAGGGGAAGCGAGCAGGCCCGCTACGACGAAATCACCGCGGCGCTTGAGGATTCGGTGGCCAAGCACATGCGCGCCGACGTCGCCGTCGGCGCGTTTCTCTCCGGTGGCATCGATTCCACGGCCATTGCCGCACTGGCGATTCGGCACAACCCGCGCCTGATCACCTTCACCGCCGGTTTTGAGCTTGAAGGTTTTTCGGAGGTCGATGTCGCCGTCTCGTCCGCACAGGCGATCGGCGCCCGACACGTGACCAAGATGGTCAGTCCATCCGAGTTCGTCGCCGCGTTGCCGGAGATCGTCTGGTATCTCGACGAGCCGGTGGCCGACCCGGCGCTGGTTCCTCTGTTTTTCGTTGCCCGCGAGGCTCGAAAACATGTCAAGGTCGTGTTGTCTGGCGAGGGCGCCGACGAACTCTTCGGCGGTTACCCCATCTACCGGGAACCGCTGTCACTCAGGGGATTCGACTATTTGCCCAGCCGTGTTCGCAAGCTGTTGGGTCAGGCCTCCAATTGGCTGCCGACAGGCATGCGCGGCAAGGGCCTGCTGCATCGCGGGTCGATGACGCTGGAGGAGCGCAACTACGGCAACGCGCGCAACTTCTCCGACGAGCAACTGCGGGACCTACTCCCCAACTTCAATCCGGCCTGGACCCACCGTGACGTCACTGCGGCCGTTTACGCACAGTCGCAGGGCTGGGATCCTGTCGCCCGCATGCAGCACCTCGACCTGCTCACCTGGCTTCGTGGAGACATCCTGGTCAAGGCCGACAAGATGACCATGGCGAATTCATTGGAGTTGCGGGTTCCCTTCCTGGACCCTGAGGTTTTCGCGGTGGCCGCCCGACTGCCGCACGAACAGAAAATCACCCGCAGCACCACCAAGTACGCCCTGCGCCGAGCCTTGGAGCCGATCGTGCCACCGCATGTGCTCAACCGGGCCAAACTGGGCTTCCCGGTGCCGATCTCGCATTGGCTTCGTGGCGGGGAATTGATGGAATGGGCCTACACCATGAGTGTCACCTCGGCGGCTGGGCACCTGATCAACCTGCGCGGGGTGCGCGCCATGCTTGACGAGCATCGCCTCGGCGGTGTCGATCACAGCCGGCGCTTGTGGACGGCGCTGATCTTCCTGCTCTGGTACGCGATATTCGTCGAGCACAGCGTGCTGCCGAACATCAGCGAACCGCGATACCCGGTGCAGCCGTGACGCTGCGCCGCAGCCAGAACAACTGCGGCCCGGTGGGCACGGCACGGCGACATCTTCATGCGGCGGACTTGACGGCAGGGTCATCACCGCCATCCGCCACCTCCTGGACCTGGCGCATTCCCGGTTTCCTCGGCGCGTCAGCGCGTCGGCGCTGCAGGTGCGGCGCGGGCCCGCCTCAGTGAGCGCGTTCTCCGAGCTTGAAGGCAATCAGTGCGCGCAGCTTGATCGGCACCACCGGCTTGAGCATCAGGTGCACCTGCGAAAATCGGGTCTGGACGTCCCGAATGGGCAAGGCGCTGGTGCTGAGCACGATGGCCGGCGTGATCTGGCCGAAGTGCTCGCGCAGCGCCACGATGGCGTCGAAGATGCCGCCCGCGGATTCCATCGAGTGGCTGACCAGCAGCAGGTCGGGCGCGGCGCGGGTGCTCGGGTTGGCTGCGGTCCAGGCGGCGCATGCCGCGGCACCATTCAAGGCCACCACCTCGGCGCCCCAGCCGGTGAGCAACGACTCGAGCGCGCGGCTCTCGTCCGGGTCGTCTTCGACCAGGACGATCTGGCGGCCCCTGAGGGTCAGGCCCAAGGCAGCCTTGTGGGCCGCGGGGGGCGGCGGATACGACAC
>CAIVGK010000276.1 GCA_903905475.1 uncultured Burkholderiales bacterium
ACCTTGGCGAAGGCGGCGCGCGCCTCGTCGCCGAACTTGGTCATCGCGCGCTTCATGTAGCGCAGGTAGGCACCGCCGTGGCGGGCTTCGTCGCGCGCCAGCGTCTCGTAGATGGCCTTGATGACCGGCTCGCTGTGCCATTCGGCGGCGCGGCGGTACCAGTGGTTGAGGCGGATCTCGCCGCAGAAGTGCAGCATCAGCGTCTCGAGCGCGGGCGCCGGGTCGAACTCGAAGCGCACCTCGTGCAGCTCTTCTTCGGTGGGCACCAGATCGGGCCGGAAGCGGCGCAGGTACTCGATGAGCACCAGCGAGTGCTTTTGTTCTTCGAAAAACCACACGCTCATGAAGGCGGAGAAGTCGCTGTCATCGCGGTTGTCGCGCAGGAACATCTCGGTGGCCGGCAACGCCGCCCACTCGGTGATCGCGTTCATCTTGATGGTTTGCGCCTGCTCTTCGGTCAGCGCGCTGGCGTCGAAGGAGTCCCAGGGGATGTCCTTGTCCATGTTCCAGCGCACGGCTTCGAGCTGCTTGAAGAGTTCGGGGTAGAGCATGGTGGACATGGTGGCAACGCTTTCTGACGGGTTACAAAGTTTAGTCGGGTTGACATGACCACGCGGGGCGCAGGCCGCCGCGGCGTGGCTCACAGCGCGTCGAGATCGCCGAGCAGCTCGGTGGCCGCCGCTCGCCGCCGCTCGCGCTCGGCGGCGTCGAGCCGCGTCACGTTGCGCGCCATCAGCGCCGTGCGCGGGTTGGCCGCGAGTTCGGCCTCGTGGCGATCGAGAAAGTTCCAGTAGAGCACCGTGTACGGGCACAGCGGCTTGCCGCTGGCTTGCACCGCCTTGGCATCGGGCGCGTAGGCGCAGCCCCCGCAGTGGTTGCTCATGCGCTGGATGTAGGCGCCCGAGGCGACGTACGGCTTGCTGGTGAAGCGCCCACCGTCGGCGTACAGCGCCATGCCGGCCACGTTGGGCAGCTCGGCCCACTCCACCGCGTCGACATACACCGCGAGGTACCACGCAGCGACCTGCTTGGGGTCGATCTCGGCCAGCAGGGCAAACAAGCCGGTCACCATCAGGCGCTGGATGTGGTGCGCGTAGCCGTACTGCAGCGTTTGCCCGATGGCGTCGCGCGCGCAGGCCATGCGGGTGTCGCCGCTCCAGAACCAGCGTGGCAGCGCGCGCTGGTGAGCGTAGTGATTGGCCTCGGCCAGCCCGGGCATGTCCAGCCAGTAGATGCCGCGGATGAACTCGCGCCAGCCCAGGATCTGCCGGATGAAGCCCTCGACGCCGGCCAGCGGCGCCCGTCCGGCGCGATAGGCCTGTTCGGCCGCGGCGATCACCTCGCGCGGGTCGAGCAGGTGCAAGTTCAAGCCGCAAGCCAGCAGCGAGTGCCAGCCGAAGGGCGTGCCCGCCCACATGGCGTCCTGGTAGTCGCCGAAGTTCACCAGCCGGGTCTCGATGAAGGCGTCCAGCGCACGCAGCGCCTGCTCGCGCGTCACCGGCCACACGAAGTGCTCGAGCGAGCCGGGGTGATCGGCGAACAGCCGGGCCACATCGGCCAGCGCCGAGCGGGTCAGCGCGTCGGGCTCGAAAAACTCCGGTGGCGGAATCAGCCCCGGCCCGCCTTTCGGGTAACCCTTGCGGTTGTCGGCGTCGTAGTTCCACTGCCCGCCTTCGGGCTGGTCGGTGTCGGTGGCGTCGAGCAGCACCCGGTGGCGCCTGCGCATGTCGCGGTAGAAGTACTCCATGCGCAAGCTGGACTTCGCGGTCTTGCGGTACTTGGCCGCCCAGCGCGCGAAGTCCGCGCGCGAACACAAGAAGTGCGGGTCCTCAAGCAGTCGCAGCGGCACCTCGGCCTCACGGGCGGCGGCGGTGATGTCTTGCTGCAGCCGCCACTCGCCGGGCTCCAGCAGGCACAGCTGCTCGGGGCGCAGCCGTTGCAGTTGTGCGGCCAGCCGGCCGACCAGCGTGGGCTCGTCGCTGTCTTCCTGGCCGATGTACTCGACGACGAAACCGCGCTCGCGCAGCGCGTCACGGCAGTGGCGCATCGCCGCGATGAACAGCGCAATGCGCGCTTGGTGGCTCCACACCCAGCGCGCCTCGCCGGGCGCTTCGATCATCAACACGCGGTCGTGCGCCGGGTCGAGCCCCTGGAGGGCGGGGCTGTCCAGGCCGAGCTGGTCTCCCAGCAGCAGCACCAGCTGGCGGATCGGGCCGCTCACGGACGCGACCGGGTTCGCTGCGCCTCGCCGCGGCAACGCGTGCTGCAGAACTTCACGTCAGCCCAGTTCTTGGCCCAAGCGCGCCGCCAGGTCATCGGCCGCGCGCACTGCACGCAGGGCTTTTGCGGCAAGGCGGCCTTGTTGCCCTTGAAGCCTGGGGCGTCGGGCGTCATGCGCTGCCGTGCCGCCAGCGCTCGAGCTCGGTGCGGATGTCGCCCAGCAAGCCCAGGGCAATCACGCCTTCGACGCTGCGCCGATGCAGCACCGGGGCGGCACCACCCACCCACAGCTCGACCGAGGGTGCGAGCTTGCTGCGCAGCTCCTGGAGCCCGTCAACCACCTGATTGGGGTTCATGCAGCCGGTGAAGCCCAGCGCGACGATGTCGCAGCGGTAGGCGGTGGCCGCCAGCGAGATGTCCCACACCGGCGTTTGCACGCCGAGCGACACGCACCGCGCGCCTTCGAGTGCAAACAGGCATTCGGCGAGCAGCAAACCCAGGCCGTGCGGCTCGCCGGGAAAGGTGGTGAGCAAGACGCGTGGGCGATCACAGGCCGCCGCCTCGGGAATGCTGCTCAAGGCCAGCCGCAACATCGATTGCAGCAATTCGATGTAGGCATGCTCTTCAAAGATGTCGAGCTGGCCGCGCATCCACGCATCGCCCACCATCGTGTTGAGCGGCAGCACCACTTCCATGATGAAGCGCGACACGCCCAAACGCATCTGGGCGAGCATCAGCTGACGGCGCAGCGCATCGAGATCGTGCGACCTCATCAACGCCAAATAGGGTTTGAGGTCGGGTGGGGCGAGTCCCTTGGCGACCGACTGCGGCGAATCGAGGGTGCTCGCGCTGAGGCGCTGCAGTTCGTCCATCGACATCGGCACCAAACGCCCGGGCCGATGCCCGTGGTCCATCAGGCGCTTGACGATGCGCAGTTTCTCGACCTGTTCAAGCGGGTAAGCACGCTCGCCAGCGCCGTCACGCTCGGGCTGCGGAAAGCCATAGCGCCGCTCCCAGATGCGCAAGGCGTCTTTCGTCAGCCCGGTGTCGCGCTCGACGGCGGCGATGGACAGGGTCAGTGCTCTGAGCTCACGAGCGGGCTTGTTCATCTCAAGGACTGGGCTGGACGTGGATCGGGGACAGAAAACTCATGGATTTTTCGGGTTTCAGCGGCTTGGGCGGCTGATTCTGTATCACTATCGGGGTTTGAAGATGCTTTGAGTACGACAAGGGCTCGACATGAAGATCCAATGGCTGTTTTTGCGCCCCCTGCGGCGCAGCGCCCTGTGGCTGGGGATGCTCGTGGGCGCGGCGAGTGCGCAGGCCGGCACCTGCCCCGCGCTGCTCGACCGCGAGATGCTCCGACTGCAAGATGAAAAGCCGCAGTCGCTGTGCCAGTACGCCGGCAAGGTGGTCGTGGTCGTCAACACGGCGAGCTTTTGCGGCTTCACCCCGCAGTACAAGGGACTCGAAGCGCTGTACACCCGCTACCGCGATCGCGGCCTGGTCGTGCTCGGCTTTCCCTCGAACGACTTCGGCTCGCAAGAGCCTGGCAGCAACCGCGAGATCGCCAACTTTTGCGAAGGCACCTTCGGCGTCAAGTTCCCGATGTTCACCAAGACGCGGGTGGCGGCGCGCGGCGGGGCTGGCGTGAACCCGCTGTTCGTGAACCTCGAACGCATCACCGGTTCATCGCCGAGCTGGAATTTCCACAAGTACGTGATCGCCCGCGACGGCGCCACCGTGGAGAGCTTCGGCAGCTTCACCGGGCCGGATTCGTCATCGTTCGTGAAGACGATCGAAAAGCTGCTCGCCGCGTCGTGATGCCGAATTCCAAAGCCCTCCCGTCCCGCAGCACCCCACGCCAGGCGGTGCCCGCATGAGCCACCGAGCGCGCCGCGTGGCGGTGATCGGCTCGGGCATCGCGGGCCTGTCGGTGGCGCATGCGCTGGCGCCCGAATCGCGGGTCACGCTGTTCGAGGCGGGCGACTACTTCGGCGGCCACACGCACACCGTCGACATCACGCTCGAAGGCCGCACGCACGGCGTGGACACCGGTTTCCTGGTGTTCAACGAGCGCACCTACCCGAACCTGATCCGGCTGTTTGGCGAGCTGCAGGTGCCCACGGCGCTGTCGGACATGTCGTTTTCGGTGCAGGTGCCCGACATCGGCCTCGAGTGGAGCGGCAGCAGCCTCAACAGCTTGTTTGCGCAGCGCCGCAATCTGGTGCGCCCGGCCTTCTGGCGGATGCTCGCCGACGTGACGCGCTTCAACCGGCTGGCCACGGCGCTGGCCGAGCGCGGCGTGGGCCTGGGCGTGCCGGCGGAGGCCGCCGGGGCGCAGTCGATCGGCGATTTTCTGGAGTCGAACCGCTTCAGCGCGGCCTTTCGCGACTGGTATTTCCTGCCGATGATCGGCTGCATCTGGTCGTGCCCGACCGATCAGATGCTGCGCTTTCCGATCGCCACCATGATCCGGTTCTGCCACAACCACGGGCTGATCCAGATCACCCACCGGCCGCGCTGGTTCACCGTGCGCGGCGGCGCGCGCGGCTACGTCGAGCGGCTGCTGTGCGGCATCCCCGACGCGCGCTTGAACACGCCGGTGCGCAGCGTGCGCCGGCTGCGCGAAGCGGGCCAGGTGCACATCGGCACCGATGACGGCACGCAGGTCTTCGATGACGTGGTGCTGGCCTGCCACAGCGACCAGGCGCTGGCGCTGCTGGGCGATGCGTCGCCCGACGAGCGCGCGGTGCTGGGTGCCATCCGCTACCACCGCAACCGCGCCGTGCTGCACACCGACACGGCGGTGCTGCCGCGCAACCCCGTGGCCTGGGCGGCGTGGAACTACGAGCGCTCGCGCGGCGACTCGCGCGAACAGACCTCGGTGTGCCTGCACTACCTGATCAACCGGCTTCAGCCGCTGCCCTTTCAAACGCCGGTGGTGGTGTCGCTCAACCCGACCACCGAGCCGCGGCCCGAGACCGTTCACGGCGAATACGACTACGCGCACCCGGTGTTCGACGCCGCTGCCATCGCGGCGCAGCAACGTGTGCCCTCGCTGCAAGGCCAGGCGAACACCTGGTTTTGCGGTGCCTGGACGCGCTACGGCTTCCATGAGGACGGGCTGATGTCGGGCATGGCCGTGACCCGGGGCTGGCGCCAGCGGTGGGCGCCGGACGGCGTGGCGGACCCATCGGGCGCTGCGCCGGCGGCAGCCACCGCCGAAACGCTGGTGAGCGCATGACCGCCTGGTGGTCGACCCCGACGCGGCAGCCCGCGCCGCTGATCGGCTTTGGCGAGGTGCGGCACACCCGGCTGCGCCCGGCGCGCAACCACTTCGTCTACCCGACCTACTTCCTGATGCTGCCCCTGCGTGCACTGCGCGCGGCACCTCACGCCGCGCTGGCGCGCAACCGTTTCGGACTGATCAGCTTTGCCGACCGCGACCACGGCGACGGCCGCGCCGACAGCCTGGCGTGGCTGGATGAGCTGCTGCAGCGCGAAGGCCTCGATGACGCCACCGGCGAGGTCTGGCTGCACTGCTACCCGCGCGTGCTGGGCCACACCTTCAAGCCGGTCAGCTTCTGGTACTGCCACCGCGGCGACGGCACGCTGCGCGCGGTGCTGGTGGAGGTCAACAACACCTTCGGCGAGCGGCACTGCTACTTGCTGCACGGCGCGCAGCTGGCTTACGGCGGCGAGCAGCGCGCGACCAAGGTGTTTCACGTGTCGCCTTTTTGCGAGGCTTCGGGCGAGTATCTGTTTCGCTTCCTGCACAGCGAGGCGGCGCCCGCCGGTGCCGGCATCGAAGGCAGCGTGGGCCGCACCGTGGCGCGCATCGACCACGCCGATGCACACGGCGCGCTGCTGCAAACCAGCGTGAGCGGCAGCCTCGTGCCGCTGTCGGCGCGCACGCTGCGGCGGGCTTTTTTCGGCACGCCGCTGATGACGCTGGGCGTGCTCGCACGCATCCATTGGCAAGCACTGAAACTGACCGCCAAGCGCGTGCCTTTCTTTCGCAAGCCGCGCCCGCCCGCCGAATTCGTGACGCGCTGATCAGCCCGTCACCGCCCGCGGTTATCGATCTCCCAGCAAAATTGTCGAGATGAGCACTTCTGCCCTGACCTCCCACGCGCTGCCGGCCTCGGCGCCCGCGGCCGCCCGCGCGGTGTTCCGCCTGATGAAGAGCCTGCGCCACGGCTCGCTCGACGTGCAACTGCCCGATGGCAGCGTGATGCACTTCGGCGAGGCCAGCGATGGCGCACCGCGCGCCGCGATGCGGCTGCTCAACTGGAACGTGTGCACCGCGACGCTGCGCTCGGGCGACATCGGTTTTGCCGAAGCCTTCATTGCGGGCGACTGGACCTCGCCGGATCCCACTGCGCTGATCAAGCTGATGCTGGCCAATGGCAGCGAAGTCGAGTCGCTGGTCTACGGCACCTGGTGGGGTTCGCTGCTGTACCGCGTGAAGCACTGGCTCAACCGCAACTCGCGATCGGGCAGCAAGAAAAACATCCACGCCCACTACGACTTGGGCAACGAGTTCTACCGGCTGTGGCTCGACCCGACGATGAACTACTCGAGCGCGTGGTTCGAGGGCGAGCGCAGCCGCCCGATGGCCGATGCGCAGTGGGCCAAGGTGCGCCGCGCGCTCGTCGAGTGCGAGGTCAAGGCCGGTGATCGCGTGCTCGAGATCGGTTGCGGCTGGGGTGCGCTGGCCGAGTGCACGGCGCGCGAGTTCGGTGCCACCGTCACCGGCGTCACGCTGTCGACCGAGCAACTCGCCTGGGCCCGTGAGCGCCTGACCGCGGCGGGCCTGGCGGGCGATCTGCGGCTGCAGGACTACCGCGACTTGACGGTCGGCCCGGGCGAGGGTCCGTTCGATGCGATCGTGTCGATCGAGATGTTCGAAGCGGTCGGCCGCGAGTACTGGCCCAGCTTCTTTCAAACGCTGAAGACCCAGCTCAAGCCCGGTGGCAAGGCCTGCGTGCAAAGCATCGTGATCCGCGACGACATGTTCGAGCGCTACGTCAACTCGACCGACTTCATCCAGCAGTACATCTTCCCCGGCGGGTTGCTGCCCAGCCCGAGCGAGTTTCGCAAGGCGGCGCGGGCCGCGGGCCTGCGCGTGACCCACGAGCTGGCGTTCGGGCTGGATTACGCCGAGACGCTGAGCCGCTGGCGCGAGCGCTTCCTGAGTCAGGACGGCCCGGTCCGCCAGCTCGGTTTCGACACCCGATTCATGCGCATCTGGGAG
>CAIVGK010000277.1 GCA_903905475.1 uncultured Burkholderiales bacterium
CGCCGCTTCAGCCTGCCAGCGAGCCAGGTCCTGCGGGGTTTCGAGCGTGATGCGACCCAGACTGCCCGAACGCAGTTCGTGCAGCACGATCTCGGCGGCCTTTTGCACGTTGATGCGCCCGCCCGTCATCACCGCGCCGCGCTGGCGGCCGATGGCGGCGAGCCACTCCTGCTCAGAGCGGCCGGCCAGATCGCCCAGCTTGAAGCGCTGGGTCAAGGCGCCGGGGTAGTCGCGGTTGAGCATCGCGATCAGCTCGAGCGCCACTTCTTCCTCGTCGAACGCATTGCGCCCCACCGCGCCGCTGGCGGCGAGGCAGTAGCCGCTTTGCTCGACCACGATGCGCGGCCACAGCATGCCGGGCGTGTCGAACAGGTAGAAGTCGTTGGCCAGAATGATCTTCTGCTCGGTCTTGGTGATGCCGGGCTCGTCGCCCGTCTTGGCCGCCACGCGGCCCACCAGCGAATTGATGACCGTGGACTTGCCCACGTTGGGGATGCCGCAGATCAGCACGCGCAGCGGCTTGACCATGCCGCCACGGTGCGGCGCGAGTTCGCGGCAGGCGTCGATGATGCGGTGGACGGCCGCCCCGGCGCGCCCATCGAGGCCGATGGCACGGGTGCCCGGCTGCGCGTTGAAGTGCTCGAGCCACAGCACGGTACGCTCGGGATCGGCCAGATCCTGCTTGTTGAGCACCTTCACGGCGAGCTTGCCGCGCGTCAACTCGGCGAGCAGCGGATTGGCGCTGGAACCTGGCAGCCGCGCATCGAGCATCTCGATGACCACGTCGATGCCCTTGACGCGCTCGACGATCGCTTTCTTCGTCGAATGCATGTGCCCTGGAAACCACTGGACGGGCATGTTCAGCCTTTGACTGGAGGGTGGGAGAGCCAGGGATTATCAGGATCAGCCGGGACCCGCCACCTATACTTCTTCGAGTGGCCGGGACGGCACCAGCGCTGGGGGTGTTGCGCGTCAGGGATCAAGCCTTGGACGCACGACTGAGACAGTCCCTTTGAACCTGATAGAGGTAATCCTCGCGCAGGGAAGCACGCCGGTTCAGCGCATCGTCACAGTCCTCGACGCCGCCTGCTCCGGCCGCGTTTCCTTGCCGACATGGGCACGGATCCATCGATGGTTTTCAACACCGCCAACCCCGACACACATCAACCCGCATCAGCGCGCCGGCAGCAATCGCATGGGCAGCGGCGCGTGGGCATGGTTCAGGGGGCCGTGGCCGCCACCGGTGCGCACATTGGCACCGCAGGCGATCGCCTGCAAGATGTAGCCGCGCGCCGCGGACACCGCCTGCGGCAGATCCCGCCCCAGCGCGAGATGCGCGGCGATGGCCGACGACAGCGTGCAGCCGGTGCCGTGCACGTTGCGGCTGTCGATGCGTGGCGAGCGCAGGCGCAGACGCAAACCGTCCCGCAAGGCCAGCAGGTCGACCACCTCATCGCCGGGCAGATGACCGCCCTTGAGCAACACGCCCGCAGCACCCAGCGCCAGCAGGTCGGTGGCGGCCGCATCGAGTTCGTCCTCGCTCGCGATGGGGCGACCCAGCAACAGCGCGGCCTCATCCAGATTGGGCGTGACCAGCGAAGCGCGGGGAAACAGCTCGCTCACCAGCACCTGCGCGGTGTCGGATTGAATCAAACGGTGGCCGCTGGTGGACACCATCACCGGGTCGAGCACCACATGCTGGATGCGGTAGGTGTCGATCGCCCAGGCCACCACGCGCACCACCTCGGCCGAATGCAGCATGCCGATCTTCAGCGCGTCAGCGCCGATGTCGTCCATCACGGCGCAAATCTGTGCTTTCAGGATGTCGGCCGGCACGCCGTGGATCGCGCTGACGCCGAGCGTGTTTTGCGCGGTGATCGCGGTGATCGCCGTCATGCCGTAGCAGCCCAACGCGCTGAAGGTTTTCAAATCGGCCTGGATGCCCGCGCCGCCGCCACTGTCGGAGCCGGCAATCGACAGCACGCGGGGGTAGCGCCAATGCGCTCGGTCAGACTCGTTCAGGGTGCTCATGTGAAAAATTATCGGCGGTGCGGCACCGCGCATGGGGCTGAGGCTGATCGCGGCGCCGATACGTCAAGGCGCAGCGCATGAGCACCACGACTTCCGGCCAACGCGCGGTGGTGCTGGGCGCCGGCCTGATGGGCCGGCTGCTGGCTTGCGAGCTCGCACGCACCGGTCACCAGGTCGAGATCCACGATGCCAGCACGCCCGACGCGCCGGCCTCCGCGGCAAATGTGGCCGCCGCCATGCTGGCGCCACTGGCCGAATCGGCCGTGACCGAACTGGGCGTGGTGGAGATGGGCCGCCATTCGCTGTTGCGCTGGCCCGAATTGATCGCCACGCTGGATCAGCCGGTCTACTTTCAGCAGCAAGGAACGCTGGTGCTCTGGCACCGGCAGGATGCCGCCGAGGCCGCACGCTTCCAGCAGCAGCTCGCCGCCACCGCGCGCTCGATGCCGCAACTGCCCGCCGTCGAGGTGCTCGACGGGCGGGGCGTGACGCAACTCGAACCTGAGCTGGGCGAGCGCTTCACGCAAGGTCTGTATCTGCCCGGCGAAGGCCAGCTCGACAACCGCGGCTTGCTGTCAGCGCTGCTGCAGCGGCTGCAAACGCTGGGGGTCGCGCTGCACTGGAACAGCCCGCGCGCGCCGGCCGACTTCGACGCCGGCCACACCGGCTGGCTGTTCGACTGTCGCGGACTGGGCGCGCGCGGCGACTGGCCCGCGTTGCGCGGCGTGCGCGGCGAGGTGGTGCGCATCC
>CAIVGK010000278.1 GCA_903905475.1 uncultured Burkholderiales bacterium
CGAACGCAGCGCCACCATCCCAGCTGGAGGTGCGACATGCTGCTGATGATCGACAACTACGACAGCTTCACCTTCAACCTGGTGCAGTACTTCGCCGAGCTGGGCGAAGACGTGCGTGTGTTTCGCAACGACGAACTGACGATCGAAGGCATCAGCGAACTGCGGCCCGACCGGCTGGTGCTGTCGCCCGGCCCGTGTTCGCCGGCCGAAGCGGGCATCTGCGTGGCGTCGATCGGCCACTTCATGGGCAAGCTGCCGATCCTGGGCGTGTGCCTGGGACACCAGAGCATCGGTGCCGCACTGGGCGGCAACATCATCCGCGCCAAGGTGCAAATGCACGGCAAGACCAGCGAAATCTCGACCGATGAGCGCGGTGTTTTCAGCGGCTTGCCGGCCAAGTTCACGGTGATCCGCTACCACTCGCTGGCCATCGAGCGCGCGACGCTGCCCGCCGCGCTCGAGATCACGGCCACCACCGAAGACGGCGAAATCATGGGCGTGCGCCACCGTGAGCTCGCCGGCACCGCCACACCGCTCGAGGGCGTGCAGTTCCACCCCGAGTCGATCCTCACCGAGCACGGTCACGCGATGCTGAAGAATTTTCTGGATCTCAAGCCATGAGCGGGCCTTTGATCGATCAACAGGCGCTGGCTCGCCTGATCGACCACCAGGAAATCCCCCACGACGACATGCTGGGGCTGATGCGCCGCATCATGAGCGGCGAGGTGCCGCACGCCGTGCTGGCCGCGCTGCTGATCGGCCTGCGTGTGAAAAGGGAAACGGTCGGCGAGATCACCGCGGCTGCGCAGGTGATGCGCGAGTTTTCGACCCAGGTCGAGGTGGCCGATCGGCGGCATCTGGTCGACATCGTCGGCACCGGCGGCGACGGCTCGCACACCTTCAACATCTCGACGTGCAGCATGTTCGTGGCGGCCGCGTGTGGCGCCAGGGTCAGCAAGCACGGCAACCGCAGCGTTTCCAGCAAGTCGGGCAGTGCCGATGTTCTGGAAGCGCTCGGCGCCCAGATCGCCTTGTCGCCCGATCGCATCAGCCGCTGCATCGCCGACACCGGGCTGGGTTTCATGTTTGCCCCCGCCCATCATCCGGCGATGAAGAACGTGGCCCCCGTGCGCCGGGAGCTCGGTGTGCGCACCATCTTCAACATCCTCGGGCCGCTCACCAACCCGGCGGGTGCGCCGAACATCCTGATGGGCGTGTTCAACGCCGAGCTCGTGGGCATTCAGGCCCGGGCGCTGCAACGCCTTGGCGCCGAGCACGCGCTGGTGGTTTACGGCCGCGACGGCATGGATGAAGTGACCCTTGGCGCTTCCACTCGAGTGTGTGAAGTCAAAGACGGCGCCCTCAGCGAATACGACATCCACCCCGAGGACTTCGGTCTGCCGATGGCCAGCCATCGCAGCTTGCGCGTGGAAACGCCCGATGACTCCAAGCGCATGCTGGTTGCCGTGCTGGACAACCAGCCCGGCCCGGCGCGCGACATCGTGATGCTCAATGCGGGCGTGGCGCTGTACGCCGCCAACGTGGCTGCCAACATGGCCGACGGTGTGGCGATGGCGCGCGAGGCGCTGGACACCGGCCGGGCGCGTGCGAAATTGACCGAGTTCGTCAGCGCCACGCAGGCGCTTTCGGCAGCCTGAAAGCAGCGCATGAGTGACATCCTGAAGCGAATCGTGGCGGTCAAGCACGATGAGATCTGCGCCGCCCGCGCCACCCGGGATCAGGCTTCTTTGCGGCGTGACGCCGAATCGCTTGGCGGCGTGCGGGATTTCGTGGGCGCCATGCGGCTGCGCGCGGGTCAGGGCCGAGCCGCGGTGATCGCCGAGATCAAGAAAGCCAGTCCGAGCAAGGGCGTGCTGCGCGAGCATTTCGTCCCGTCCGAGATCGCTTTCAGCTATGAAAAAGGCGGTGCGGCTTGTCTGAGCGTGCTCACCGACGTGCAGTTTTTCCAGGGGGCGGCCGCGTACCTGGAGCAAGCCCGTGCCGCTTGCTCGCTGCCGGTGCTGCGCAAGGACTTCATGGTCGATGCCTACCAGGTCTACGAGGCACGGGCGATGGGCGCCGACTGCATCTTGCTGATCGCCGCCTGCCTGGACGACGCGCAAATGGCCGATCTGGAGGCGCTGGCACATTCGCTTGGCATGGCGGTGCTGGTCGAGGTCCACGACGGCGACGAGCTGGACCGCGCCCTGAGGTTGAACACGCCGCTGGTGGGCATCAACAACCGCAACCTGCGCACCTTCGAGGTCTCGCTCGACACCACCTTGGGCCTGCTGGATCGGGTGCCAGCGGATCGCGTGCTGGTGACCGAGAGCGGTGTGCTGGGGCGCGCCGACGTGGATCGCATGCGCGGTGCTGGTGTGTCGGCCTTTCTGGTCGGCGAGGCCTTCATGCGCGCGGCCGATCCGGGTCAAGCCCTCGCGGATCTGTTCAGTTGACGTGGGCTCCAGGCGGCCAGCCAGGCGCTGCCCGTTCAAGAATGACAACCTCCCGCCTGATTGAGCCGATCGACACTTTGGTCGACCGACTGAGCACCGATTGGCGAGCCGAGGTCGAGGCTTGGCGTCAAAGCACGGCAGGCCGAGAGCTGATCAGGCAGGTGGACGCGAGGGTGGCCGAGGGCGCCTGCGTCTACCCTGCTCAGGTGTTTCGCGCGCTCGAACTCACGCCCTTGGCCCGAACCCGCGTGGTGATCCTTGGGCAAGACCCGTATCACGGCGAGGGGCAAGCCGAGGGGCTCGCCTTTTCGGTTTCACCTGGGGTGCGGCCGCCGCCGAGTCTTCGCAATATCTTCAAGGAACTGCAGCGCGACCTCGGCGTGCTGCCTACCCCGCACGGCCACCTCGGTGGTTGGGCGAGGCAAGGCGTGCTGCTCCTCAATTCGAGCCTGACGGTCGAGGACTCTGCGCCGGGAAGTCACGCCAAATGGGGTTGGCAGCAGCTGGCAGACCGGCTCATCCGCGCGGCAGCGCGACACCCTGCGCCGAAGGTCTTTTTGCTGTGGGGCGCACACGCGCAGGTCAAGGAGGGGTTGATCAGGGACGCTGCGGGAGCGCATTTGGTGCTGCGCAGCAATCACCCGTCCCCGCTGGCTGCCAACCGGCCGCCCATCCCCTTCATCGGATGCGGTCACTTTGGCGAGGTCGCGCGGTTCCTCGCGCGAACGGGCCCGCCGGCCTCGGCGCTGGACTGGTCGCTGGCGCCACTCGATGAATGTCTCGCAAGAGAACCCACAGTCGGTGGATTGCCGTGATAAACTCTCGGGCTCGCCGCGGAGGGGTGGCCGAGTGGTTAATGGCAGCAGACTGTAAATCTGCCCTCTAACGAGTACGCTGGTTCGAATCCAGCCTCCTCCACCAACGCGAAACAACAGTGTTTGAACCCCCTTGCGCCTCGGCGCGAGGGGCTCCGGGCGGGAGTAGTTCAATGGTAGAACCCTAGCCTTCCAAGCTAATGACGCGGGTTCGATTCCCGTCTCCCGCTCCAGGGTTCGCGCCGGAACAGGTCATGCGGTTGGCTCCTGGGGGCTGACTGGCTAGGTTTAGGTAGGCCCATGTGGCTCAGTGGTAGAGCACTCCCTTGGTAAGGGAGAGGTCGCGCGTTCGATCCGCGCCATGGGCACCAGGTTTTTGGTTTTTTTTGGTGAATTTTCGGTCTCGTATTCGAGGA
>CAIVGK010000279.1 GCA_903905475.1 uncultured Burkholderiales bacterium
CCGATGCTCCACTGGAACAGGAACGGCAGGAACAGGCTCGCGAGCACCTGGATCCGCGTCGCGCGCTCCCGGTTTCGGCTGACCTGGAACCACGCGAAATTCGCGACGGTCATGAGGACGTACCCAAAGGGGATCACCGCCGCCCACAGCCCATACCAGCCCGCGAGCGCCGTCCAGACCACCCCCCCACGCTCATCAGCGCGCCGCCCGAGAGCATTGTCCGCCGATTCAGTTGATCGACGCTGCTCTCTCCGGGTGAAGCGCCAATATCCCCGGCGATGCCCGCCAGCCGTCTCAGCATCCCGCCCACGCTGCGCAGCACGGGGTCAGGGGGGGCCGAATGAGACATGGTGCGAGCTGGGGAGGACCCGACCTGGGTACCCCGGCGTGCGCCGTGCCGTCAAGGCGGCGGGAGGGGGCGTGCCCACGTCGGCGCGCTCGCCCCCCGTCGGGCGCCCCGGACCACGACGATGGCCTACGCCGCGGGGGACAGGCTTCGTACAGCGGCCTCAAACGTTCAGGGCGCGCAGGCCTCGCCATTCAGGGTGAGCTGCGCCCCTTCGACCCCTACGCTTGGTCGACCAACGATGCACGCTGCGGACTCTGGATCTGTGCAGCAGCTCAGATCGACCGCTACGGTGTACAAGGTGGGCGGCGTGTCCTGCTCACAGGTGTCAGCGGTGTACACCTTGACTGTGCCGGCGCCGTCACAGTTCAGGGTGTCCGGATATTGGGTGAACTGAAAGGAGCCGTCGGCGTTGCATTGAATTGCATTGGCCGAGTTGTCATGCTCCCTTCCTGTGGTGTCCGTTGCTCGCCAACCGTGGCAGTCACCGGCGGCCATGCCAACCGGCCAGGCGTGCTCACTGCCGCCCTCGCAGCTGGAGTCGCTCCCCGTTTGCAAGCGAACCAGCGGAGCCACACAGTCAGCGTTGCCTTCGATGGGCTCGGATACGCTCGCGCATCCGGCCAGCGCGAGCAGCAGAGCGGCCGCGAGCAGGGAAAAGTTCGAGCGGACCTGGGTGTGGGAACGGGGGAGCATTTGGCAGGTACTGCTGCTTTTATTCATGAAGTCCCAGTAGCCCTGCCTCTTCCAGCACGCAACCTGCCCGGGGGTCATCGCCTCTTGCACACCGCCTTTCCCGGCCGCCCCGGTCACGGGCGCTTCGGCTTCGCGGTCGGCTTCGCGGTCGGCTTCGCGGTCGGCTTCGCGGAGGCGATGGCCTTCACGGACTCGTCCGTGCCCGGGTTCACCGCCGAGAACTTCACATCCATCTTCTCGAGGCCCTTTTTGAAGCTTGCGGCCACCGCCGACCCACCGCTCACCGTCACCGTGCGCGCCGCGCCCTCGCCGTGCTGCACCCAGAGCCCGGTCGCGTACTCTCCGGGCGCCAACGCCGAAAGGATCTGGATGTACTTCGGGTCGATGTCCTTGTTGAAGCTGCTGCTCACCAGAAGCACCGCACAATCGTCAAGCGCCGACGAGTAGAGCGCGAACTTACCGGACGGGTGTTTGCCGCCCAACAAGAAGAAGCCATCGATCTTGCCCTTCTGATGCTCCCGGATCTTCTTCAGCCCCGCGGTCACCTTTACCATGCCGCCGCACCCTTGGACCGCGGCCTCGCGATCCGTTCGTCGGTGCAGCTGGGCGGCGGCGGCTGCGGCTGTGGCGGCTGCGCCTGCGGCCGCCGCAGCGGCGGCTGCGGCTGCGGCTGCGGCTGCGGCTGCGG
>CAIVGK010000280.1 GCA_903905475.1 uncultured Burkholderiales bacterium
TCCTATGTGGCGAACGCCATCGGAACGGGCATCAAGCCGCAGTCGATGGTGCAGACCGGCGAACAGCGTGAAGCGATCCAAAGCCTGTGGCGCGACTGGGCGGTTGAGGCAGACGCGGCCGGGCTGACAGACTTCTACGGTCTGCAGGCGCTGGCCTGTCGCGCCATGCTCGAAGGAGGTGAGGCCATCGTGCGGCTGCGCTACCGCCGACCTGAAGACGGTTTGCCGGTGGCGCTGCAGATTCAGGTGCTGGAGGCCGAGCACCTTCCTGTCACGCTGAACACCACGGCAGACAACGGCAACGTTATTCGTGCCGGGATCGAGTTCGACCGCTTGGGTCGACGGGTGGCCTACCACCTCTATCGCTCGCATCCGGAAGACGGAATGCTGGCGCCGATGTCAAGCGATGGTGGACTGACTACGGTCCGCGTGGATGCATCTGAGGTGATGCATCTGTTTCGTCCCATGCGCCCTGGGCAGATCCGGGGCGAGCCGTGGCTCGCACGGGCGCTGGTCAAGCTCAACGAACTCGACCAGTACGACGATGCCGAACTGGTTCGCAAGAAGACCGCTGCGATGTTCGCTGGCTTCGTGACGCGGCTCGCGCCCGAAGACAGCCTCCTGGGTGAAGGCCTTGCCGACACCAACGGTGTGGCGCTCGCGGGCCTTGAGCCCGGCACCATGCAGATCCTGGAGCCCGGGGAGGACATCAAGTTCTCTCAGCCCGCTGACGTTGGTGGTTCCTACTCCGAGTTCCTGCGCATGCAATTCCGCGCCGTGGCGGCGGCCATGGGCGTGACCTACGAGCAACTGACAGGGGACCTGACCCAGGTCAACTACTCGTCGATCCGGGCCGGACTGCTTGAGTTTCGCCGTCGAGTGGAGTCTTTGCAGCATGGCGTGATCGTCCACCAACTGTGCCGTCCCATCTGGCAAGCGTGGATGGCCCAAGCCGTTCTCGAAGGCGCGCTGGAATTGCCCGGCTTCGCACGTGGTGGGGTGGCCAAGCGCCGCGCCTATCAAGCCGTCAAGTGGATTCCCCAGGGCTGGCAGTGGGTCGATCCGCTGAAGGAAGCCGATGCGATGAAGGCCGCGATTCGCTCCGGTTTGATGAGTCGGTCAGAGGCGATCTCGGCCAATGGATACGACGCCGAGGACGTCGACCGGGAAATCGCGGCGGACAACGCGAGGGCTGACGGGCTCGGGCTCGTCTTCGACTCTGACCCGCGCCATGAACTGCCGACTCCGGTGGTTACTCCCGAACCGCCTCCCCAAGGGAATTGAGATGCAGCTACATCACTTGGCGTCCCGGTTGTACGGGACGCCGCTCCTCGTTGCGCGCTCGAAGCTGGACATCATCCTGTCCGTGCTGGGCGAGCGCATTCACTGGCCTGAGCCCCAGTCGGCACTACCGACCCCGGTCACCCGCAATCAGTCGGTCGCGCCCACCGGTATCGCCGTGGTCCCGGTCTACGGAACACTGGTACGTCGCTCGCTCGGCCTGGACGCGGCATCTGGACTGGCGTCGTACTCGGAGCTGGGTGCCATGCTCGATGCGGCCGCCGCCGATCCTGCCGTGTCCGGCATCTTGCTCGACATCGATTCACCAGGCGGTGAGGCAGGCGGCGTGTTCGAACTTGCTCAGCTAGTCCGCGCAGCCGATGCCGTCAAACCGGTCTGGGCAATCGCCTCCGACTCCGCGTACTCGGCGGCCTATGCCATCGCGTGTGCCGCATCTCGCGTCTACGTCACGCAGACCGGCGGCGTCGGTTCGATCGGTGTCATCGCCATGCACGTCGACCAGTCTGCGCGGGATGCCCAGGCGGGCTACCGCTACACGGCGATCACCGCCGGTGACCAGAAGAACGACTTTTCGCCACACCAGCCCCTCGACAAGGAAGCGTCCGCGCGTCTGCAAAGCGAGGTGGACCGTCTCTACGGGATCTTCATTGACCACGTCGCCGCGATGCGGGGACTGGAGTCTCGCTTTGTGCGGTCGACCCAGGCCGGCCTCTATTTCGGCCCCGATGCAGTAGCGGCAGGCCTGGCAGATGTCCTCGGTGGCTTTGATGCTGCCGTGAGCGACTTCACCACGTTTCTCTCGGCTCGTCGTGTGCGGAACGCGGCGACCCACAGCCTGTCCGCTTCCGCAAATTCACCACCCAAGCCCCCCAGAAAGGAAGTTCACATGAACGCAGAAGACCCTGACACCGGCACCGATCCCGCAAACCCGAATCCGTCGGTTGCACCTGGTGCGCCGCCAGCCGCACCGGAGGCTGAAAAGGACTCTGACGTCGGGTTGGAGGATGCGGTGAACGCGGCAACCAAGGCGGCCCGCGCCGATGCGGTCGCGATCGCCGAGCTTTGCCAACTGGCGGGCCAGCCGCAGCGCACAGCGGCCTTCCTCGCCGAAGGCGCCAGTGAAGGACAGGTGCGTCGGCAACTGTTGGCATCCCGTGCCGACAGCCCGGAAATCTCTTCGGTGATCCACCCGGACGCAGCTGCCAAGGCGGCATCGGCCGATCAGAACCCCCTCATCAAAGCCGTCAAGAAACTCACTGGAAAGGACTGACCCATGCCCGCTCTGAACGAACCCCTCAATCTCGGCGACCTCCTCAAGTACGAAGAGGATTGCCTCAACTACTCGCGTGACCAGGTCACGGTGGCATCAGGTCAGAACCTGGAGCTCGGCGCTGTGGTGGGCCGCGTCGTGGCGACCGCCAAGGTCAAGCGCTTCGATCCCGCCGCAGCCGATGGCACCGAGCACCCCGCAGGCATTTTGCTGGGCGCCTGCAATGCCTCGCTGATCGAACGCGACGACGCTGTCCTGCTCGCGCGTCACGCCGTCGTCGCACGGCATGCCGTCGTCTGGCCGACCGGCATCACCGCCGAGCAGAAGACTGCTGCCACTGCAGCACTCGAAGCGCGCGGCATCCTCATCCGCCAATCCGCCTGATCGATCTACCAAAGGAACTTGTCCATGAACAATCCGTTCAACACCCCGGCCTTCGCGATGGCGGCGCTGACGTCCGCCATCAACATCATTCCCAATCGCTACGGTCGCATGGAGGCGCTGAACCTCTTTCCGATCAAACCGGTGCGCACCCGCCAGGTGATCGTCGAAGAGCAGAACGGCGTGCTCAATCTGCTTCCCACGATGCCGCCCGGTGCCCCGGGCACCGTCGGCACCCGGGGCAAGCGCAAGGTGCGCTCCTTCGTGATCCCGCACATCCCGCATGACGATGTGGTGTTGCCCGAGGAAGTCCAGGGCATCCGGTCGTTCGGCTCTGAAACCGAGATGGAGTCGGTCGCGGGCGTGATGGCACGTCACCTGGAGACCATGCGCAACAAGCACGCCATCACGCTGGAGCACCTTCGCATGGGCGCCTTGAAGGGCGTGATCCTCGACGCCGATGGCTCGGTGATCTACGACCTCTACGACGAGTTCGACATCACCCCGGCTGCGGTGAGCTTCGATCTGGCCAATGCAAGCGCGAACGTCAAGAAGAAGTGCGCCGACGTTTTGCGCCACCTGGAGGACAACCTCAAGGGCGAGTTCATGACCGGCATCCACTGCCTGTGCTCGCCGGAGTTCTACGACGCGCTGACTGATCACCCCAAGGTCAAGGAGTCGTTTGCATACTGGCAGCAAGGCGCGGTACTGATCAACGACATGCGCGCAGGCTTCACCTTCGGCGGCGTCACCTTCGAGGAATATCGTGGTCAGGCAACGGACGCCAATGGCACGTCGCGTCGCTTCATCGCGGCTGGCGAAGCCCATGCCTTTCCCCTCGGCACGGTGGACACCTTCGGCACCTATTTCGCGCCGGCCGACTTCAACGAGACAGCCAACACGCTGGGCCAGGCGCTCTATGCCAAGCAGGAGCCGCGCAAGTTCGATCGCGGTACCGACCTGCATACGCAGTCCAACCCGCTGCCGATGTGTCACCGCCCCGGGGTGCTGGTCAAGCTGACTGTGAGCTGATCGATGGCCTTCGTCGAGATCCTGTATGCGGCGGCGGCGCGTGCGGGCCTGCTGGTGAGTGCCGAGGTGGCTGGCCGAACGGTTTCGGTTGGATTCCTGTGCCTTGACGAAAACCTGCTCGACGGGTTGGTTCGTTCGGCGGCCTACACGATCACCTACCCGCTGTCGCA
>CAIVGK010000281.1 GCA_903905475.1 uncultured Burkholderiales bacterium
ACAGGCCGACGAAGTCCGACGGCGAGGACGCCAAGACATCCTCCCTGCCGCGCCAGCCGCTGGACGATCAGCCCGCGACGCGGCCGCGGATGTAGCCCTCGAGGTAACCGATGAGTTCGGCCTGGTGGCGGATCAGCTCCTTCACCACGTCGCCCACTGACACCATGCCGATGACCTTGCCGTCCTTGCACACCGGCAGGTGACGGATGCTCTTGGTGGTCATGTGGTGCATGCACTGATCGACGCTGTCTTCTGCGGACACGGTGGTCACGTCGGCCGTCATGATGTCGTTGACGATGGTGTCGACCGCCCTCAGCCCCTTGAGCAGCACCTTCAAAGCGCAGTCGCGCTCCGAGACGATGCCGATCAGATGACCCGCGTCATCGAGCACCACCACCGCGCGGATCGTGTGCTCGCGCATCATCTCGAGCACCTTCTGGACGGTGTCGGACACCACCACGTGGTAGATCGCGCGTTGTGTTTTTTGGGCGAGCAAGTCTTTGACGGTGATCATGCGTGGTACCTCAGCTCCAGTATTGAAAATCGGGTGAAAGGGCGCGTCTGCCTGGACCGGTGTGCATGCGGCGGTGGGGCGCAGGCCGGAGCCGGCCTCTCAGCGGCCACCGACAGGCCGAGCCATTTCAAGGCGAGCAGTATCTCCCAATGTCTCGGGCGCCGGCAGCGGGTGTGGGCTCGCCGATACGCTGGCGCTACCCAGGGCCATCGGACTTTGCGTGGGGGGGCGCCAGCCACTGCACCAAGCCCTGGCCGGCGTCGTTGATTCTTCTCACGAACTCCGCCACCTGGGGCTCGTTGGCACTGAAGTGCAGCGTGACCACGCTGCCGTGCGCGGCGTCGATGAGCTCGAAGCCCACCGCGTGGATTTCACGGCGCATGAAACCCTCCAGCGCATAGGGCACGCAACAGCGCAGTGTTTGCAAGCGCTGCAGCGGCACCTTGTCGGCGCCGAGCAGGGCTTGGGCCACCGCGTCGGTGTAGGCGCGCAGCAAGCCGCCGGCACCGAGCTTCACGCCGCCGAAGTAGCGCACCACGGTGGCCAGCACAC
Source organism: uncultured Burkholderiales bacterium (assembly GCA_903905475.1). Taxonomy (GTDB): domain Bacteria; phylum Pseudomonadota; class Gammaproteobacteria; order Burkholderiales; family Burkholderiaceae_C; genus PBB1. The sequence goes on from CAIVGK010000281.1 coordinate 1,067, forward strand.
CGTCGAGGTCCTGATGGCGCAGCACGTCCATCATCGGCCGCCCGGCGGTGCCGCCGGGCTCGCCGTCGTCCACCGCGGCCGACTGCCCGCCGGCCAGCAGCGCCCAGCACACATGCGTGGCGCCAGGGTGCTGCGCGCGCAACTGCGCCACCACCGCCACCGCGCGGGTGCGGTCGTCAATGGGCTGCACGCAGGCGATGAAGCGGCTCTTGCGGATCAGCAGCTCGCTGTGCACCGGGGTTTTGAGCGTATAGGGCATGGGACCCTAGCCTACCCGTGTGCGATCGCTGGCGGGCGCAGCGCCCCGAGCATCGACAATCCCCCCAATCGTTTTGCGCGCGCTGCGCAAGGCACAAGCCCAATCCCCAAGGAGAGCCGATTTGAATCTGATGGTGCCCATTTCCCTGTTTGACGAGTTGTCCGAAACCATCATCAAGTCGACCGGCACGCTCGACCTCGCCAGCGGCGAGATCCGTGCGGTCGAGTACGAAGACCACGACCTCGAGGTCGATGGCCTGCCGGCCGACGCCGAGGACTACGAGTTCACCTCGGGCCTGCTGTCTTTCAAGGGCAAGGAGATCGAGTTTCGCGTCGATGTCGACCCGCTGAGCGGCAAGTACTCGGTCACGCCCAGCGAACTGCTCGAGTTGAAGGGCCGCGCGGCCAAGCTGTTCACCGCGCCGCCGGGGGCCTGAGCCTCACCAGTCTTCCTTGACGGCCAGCGCCATGTCGCGCCCGGCCGCACGGCGCGCGGCCAGGCCGGCGGTGAGCGTGCCGGCGGCGATCACCGCCGCGCACAGCGCGGCCAGCCGCGGCCACGGGAGCAGCAGCTCCATCGTCCAGTGAAAGCTCTGCGGGTTGACCACCTTCACGAGCACCACGCTGACCGCGATGCCCAGCCCCAGGCCCAGCAGCGCCCCGGCTGCCGTCCACACGGCGCCCTCGGCGCTCACCACCGTGAGCACCTGACGCCGCGTGAGCCCCAGGTGGGCGAGCAGGCCGAACTCCTTGCGCCGCGCCAGCACCTGGGCTGAAAAGCTCGCCGCGATGCCGAACAGGCCGATCGCGATGGCCACGCCTTGCAGCCAGTAGGTGACCGCAAAGCTGCGGTCGAAGATGCGCAGCGACAGCGCGCGGATCTCGCCCACCGAGACTAGCTCGAGCAGCTCGCCATTCATGCCGTGCCGGTCTGCCAGCTCGCGCAAGGCGCGCTGCACCGTGGCCGCATCGGCGCCGGGTTGCAGCCACAGCGCCGCGTCGTTGATGCGCGAGTCGCCGGTCAGACGCTGCCAGTCGGCGGTGGTCAGTACCACCGCGCCGTGCTGGCGCGCGTAGTCGCGCCACACGCCGCGCACGAACACGCGCTCGCGCCGCCCGTCGGGCAGTGGCAGCGCGAGGTGGCTGCCGGGTTCGGTGCCGTACAGCATCACCATCGCCTCGCTCACGTAGGCGGCGGTGTCGCCCGCGGGCAGCGCCACCAGGTCGCCCACCAGCGGCAGCGTGCGCGCCGGCTCGGCCAGCGGCCGGGCGATCAGCGCCACGGCGGGCAAGGCCGGGTCGATCTGCACCGAGGTGACCCGCAGCGTTTCCAGCCGCGCCACGCCGCCCAGCTCGGCCGCCGCTTGCAACCAGCCGGCATCGAGCGTGACCACGTCGCCGCTGTTCGATGAGGGCGCCGCACGCGCATACAGATCGGCCGGCAGCACGCTGTCGAGCCACACGGTGATCGAGTCCCGAAAGCTCGCCACCATCACCGTGAGCGCCACCGACAGCGCCAGGCTGGCCACCACGCCGGCCACCGCCACGGTGGCGGTGCGCCGCTGGTGGCGCGCGCGCTCGACGGCCAGCAGCGCCAATGCCTGACGCGGTGGCGCCACGCGGCGCAGCAGCAGAGCGACACCCGCTGGCACCGCCACGATGCCGCCCAGCAGCAGCAACGCCACCGAGACATAGGCCGCCAGCGGCATGCCCAGCACGGGCGGCACCGCCAGCAGCGCCAGCGCCACGCCGATCAGCGCCGGGCCCCACCACGGCGAGGCGGCCGATGCGCTGGCGTCGCCCAGCCCCTTCAGCGCCTGCGCGGGGGCCAGCCGCTGCGCCTCGCGCGCGGGCAGCCAGCCACCGATCAGCGCGGCGACCATACCCAGCGCGCCGTAGACCAGCGCGGCCGGCACGCTGAAATGCAGGCTGGGCGCCACGCCGGGAAAGTAGCCGCCGCCCAGATCGCCGGCCAGCAGCTGCAAGGCCGCCGCCGCCAGCGCGGTGCCCAGGGCCAGCCCGAGCGCGCTGCCCGCCACGCCGAGCAGCGCCGATTCGGCCAGCACCAGCTGCAGCCGCTCGCGCGCGCCCAGCCCCAGCACGCCGAGCAGCGCGAGCTGCGGCTGGCGCTGCGCGACCGACAGCGACAGGATCGAAAACACCAGAAACGCGCCGGTGAACAGCGCCACCAGCGCCAGCACCGTGAGGTTGATGCGGTAGGCGCGCGACATGTTCGACACGCGCTGCTCGGCCTCGTCGGGCGAACTCGCACGCACGCCTTGCGCGGCGAAATCGGCCAGCCGCAGCGAGGCGATCACCGCGTCGCGCTCGGCGCCGGGCTTCAAGCGCACGTCGATGCGGCTGAGCCGGCCCAGCATGGCGAACTGCGCTTGCGCCCCGGCGATGTCCATCACCACGAGCGGCGGTCCGCCGGCGGCCACGCTGCCTTGCACGCGCAGCCGCACGCTGCCGCCGGGCGTGAGCAGCTGCAGCGTGTCGGCCGCGCCCAGCTTGCGGCGTGCCGCGGCGTTGAGCGACAGCGCGCCCGGGTCGAACAGGCCGAGGCGGTCGGGCTCGTCGGCGTTAGCTGCGCGGGTGCCCGCCGTGGCTTGGGCTGGCTCGGCCGAAGGCGCTTCAGCCGTGGCTGCCTTCGGCTTCGACAACTGCGGCCACAGCGCCGGCGACAGCGGCGCGGCGACCAGCGCGTCGATGCCCAGCACGCGCAGCGGCACGCGGCGTGTGGCGCCGAGTGCATCGACCACAACGGCCTGCGTCTCGGCTTCGATCACCGGGCTGGCCAGCGCGATGTCGGGGTGCCTCGCCACGCGCTCGTAGAGTGCTTCGTCAAAGCCGCCGCGCTGGCCGCGCAGCTCGAAGTCGGGCTGGCCGTTGATGGAGCGCACCGCGGCGCTGAACTCGCCGAGCGCCGACTGGTTGATCAGGTGCACAGAAAACGCCAGCGCCACGCCCAGCATGATGGCCAGCAGCGCAGCCAGCTGGCGCCACGGGTGGTGCCGCCACTCGGGCCAGCTCAGGTGGCGCAGC
>CAIVGK010000282.1 GCA_903905475.1 uncultured Burkholderiales bacterium
ACGAGGTACTCAGGGTGCTGGCCTTGCAAGATGGGCTGGGCCGGGCTGCCGCGCGAGCCGTCCTGGCTGTGGCAGCCAGCGCACATCGCAGCGCTCGCCTGACCCTTGGCCAGATCGGGCTTTTCAGCGGCGGGGGATTCGTTGGCTGACGCGCTGACAGCGAACGAGGCGAGAAACCAACAGGACAGCAAAGCGGACGCGAACTTCATGACAGGTGCCAGGCAGGTTTGGGAATGGCCGCGATTCTACAATCGCAGTTTTCGATCGCTCCCATGACCGACAGCTCTCCCATCAGTCCATCGGTCGCGACCCGTGCGGCGCAAGAAAAACTGGCGCTGGGCTGGACCCACACGGCGCGCTTTCTGACCACCGCCAGCAAGCTGCCCGAGTTGCCGCAAACCGAGCTGCCCGAAATCGCTTTCGTGGGCCGTTCCAATGCAGGCAAGTCGACGGCGATCAACACGCTCACGCAGCAAAAGCGTCTGGCCTTTGCTTCCAAGACCCCGGGGCGCACACAGAACATCAACCTGTTCGAGCTTGGCCCCAAGACTGCAGCAGACACCTTGTTCGCCGATCTTCCCGGCTACGGCTATGCGGCCGTGGCGCGCGGCGCCAAGCTGCGTTGGCAACAGGTGATGGCCGATTACCTGGATGTGCGCCGCAGCCTGGCCGGTCTGGTGCTGATGGTCGACTCACGGCTCGGTTTCACCGACCTCGACCGGCAGTTGCTGGGCTTCGTCGCGCCTCGCGTGGGCAATGGCTCAGTCAAGTTGCTGGTGCTGCTGACCAAGTCCGACAAGCTCAATCGCAGTGATGGCGCGCTCGCACTGATCGCGGCTCAGCAAGCACTGAGCGACCTGACCACCGAGGAGGCGGATGTGAACGTGGCGCTTTTTTCGGCGCTCAAGAAAAGCGGTGTGGGCGATGCAGCGATGCTGCTGCACCGCTGGATTCACCCGGCTGGCGTGGTGGCGGCGTCAGGGCCGACCGAGGTATAGGTAGAGCGCGGTTTCGCCGCGCGGCGCGTAGGTCAGGCCGAGGTACAGCGGCCCGAGCGCGGTGTCTGCACCGACGAACAGGCTCGATCCATAGCGCAGATCAGACAGCGATACATCGCGCTCGCGCTGCCAGGCATTGCCCGCTTCCAGCGAGCCGCCCATGAAGAACCCGCGTGTGAGCAGCGGCATGGTGTCCAGTCGGTGATACGCCATGAGCCTTCCAAGCAGCACCTGGCTGCCCGCGAGCTGGTCTTGCCGGTAGCCCGACAGACGGTGGAAGCCGCCCAGCGTGTAGCTGTAGCGGTCGAGCTTCGACAGGTCATTGCCTCCAGCACTTTGGGCCATGAAATAGGTGTTGAGGGTCGTGCTCCCGCGGCTGAGCGCAGCCGTGCCGTCCAGTTCGATGCGGGTGAAGGCCTCGCTGTGGCTGGGCTGCGAAAGTCTGCGGCGTCCCGTGATGGCGCTGGCCTCCAGCCGGTAGCCCCGGGTGGGGAAGTTGACGTAGTCCAACTGGTCCAGGATGGCTCCCACACGCACGCCGGTTTCATGGCCCCGGACGGCCTCTCCGTCGGCCTCTCCGTCGGCCGAGATCAGATCCGGACGAAGGTGGAAGGCGGCGTAGCTCAGCCCGAGCCGCAACTCACCGAACCTGCCCCAGGGTTGCCCGAGGTCCAGGCCGAGTCGGCCTTGGCTGCGAGTGAAGCGCCCGCGCTCGTGGCCGCTGTCGGCGTCGTAGGTGGTCAATTGCCGGCGCTGGGCTTCGGCATGGCCGGCGACGAACCAATCGCTGCCCAAGCCCTTGAACAGATTCAAGGGATGGAGCAGTTCAGTGAACAGGCGAGGGGTCTGGCCGATCTGCGCGAAGCTGCGCCATTCGGTGCCGGTGGAGTTCAGCCAGCGCCGGTTGTGAATGGCCTTGATGTTGAAGGCGCTGTCGCCGCGGAAGTCGGTGAACAAGTCGAGTCCGACGCGGAAGTAGTTCGGTCCCCAGGGCTTTTCTTCGAGATCGAACAGCAGCCCTTCGCCCTCGGGTGTGCGCAGCAGGCGAAAGTCGGAGCGGGTGTAGTCACCGCTGGCCGCCAGTTGCAACGCGTCTCGCTCGGCCTTGAGTTCGTCGAATGTCTCGCCGGGCATCGACTCGAGTTGGTCGGCCAGGCGCTGCGGGCTGGTGAGCTTGGTGCCTTCGAACCGGATGAATCCGATGCGAACGGCCTCGACGGTTGGCGCGCTGTGCAGGGCTTGCCACTGTCGATAGGCGGGCTCGTCCACAGCCAGCGCGGCCAGCCGTTTCAGCTGTGGCCGAACGCCGACTTCGCCGCGATCGATCAGCTCGCGGGTCTTGTCGAAATCAGCCGCCGCCAACGCCCCCAGATCGGGCGTGATGAGCACATCGGCCGGTTTGAGCCGGGCCAGGCTGCGCTGCACGTTTTGCTCGGTCAGGATGCTGATCATCTGCCCGGTGAGGCCGCCCACCGAGGCCAGCGTCTCTCGCGCGGCCAGCGGCGAACCGATGTTGACGGCGATCACCACGTCGGCACCCATGTCGTGCGCGACATCGATGGGCAGGTTGTCGACCAGCGCGCCGTCGCCCAGGATCAGCCCGTCGAGCTCGGTCGGCGCAAACACGCCGGGCACGCTCATGCTCGAGCGCAGCGCCAGCGCGAGGTCACCCTGGGTCAGGATCACCGGCGCGCCGGTCTCCATGTTGGTGGCCACCGCGCGAAACGGTATCGG
>CAIVGK010000283.1 GCA_903905475.1 uncultured Burkholderiales bacterium
GAGATGGTGATGCCTGGCGACAACGTGAGCATCACGGTCAAGCTGATCAATCCGATTGCCATGGAAGAGGGGCTGCGCTTTGCGATTCGTGAAGGCGGTCGCACTGTGGGCGCCGGCGTCGTGGCGAAAATCATCGAGTGAGTCGGTTTTAAGAGTGTTGACTGCAGGGGCGTAGCTCAATTGGCAGAGCGCTGGTCTCCAAAACCAGAGGTCGGGGGTTCGAGGCCCTCCGCCCCTGCCACCGGTCGGCATTGAATTGAGGGTCCGTCGCTCTGCGGCTCTCGGTGTGTGACCCGTAAGTGCTTTCCAGGCGCTTTCGGGTCTTGTCGTTGGCGCTTGTGCCACTTGTGCTCGGCTGGTTTTGCAAGGTGAATTGATCGACATGGCGAATTCCCCCGTGGAAACGGTTTCAACCGGCGCTGACAAGGCGAAGCTCGCTGCAGTGGCCCTGTTGGTGGTGGCCGCTGTCGTGGTGTTCTATGCGCTGGGCAAGCAGGATCTCTGGTTGCGTGTCTTGGCATTGCTGGGTCTTTTTGCTGTGGCGATTGCGGTGTTTTTCACCTCTGAGTCGGGGCGGCAGTTGATCGCCTACGGCAAGGATTCCGTCAAGGAAGTGCGCAAGGTGGTCTGGCCGGCCCGCCAAGAAGCCATGCAGATGACGGGCTACGTGTTTGCGTTCATGGTTGTGATGGCCTTGTTCTTGTGGGTGACCGACAAGACCCTTGAATGGGTCTTGTACGACTTGCTGTTGGGTTGGAAGCGTTAGGGATCGGGCCATGAGCGAAGAAACTGTCAATGTCGAAGAAAGTGTTCCCGTCGATCCAGCGCTTCTGGTTCCGGTGGCTGAGGCTGTCGCGGTAGCGCCTGCCGTGCCGTCGAACAAGCGCTGGTATGTGGTGCACGCCTACTCCGGCATGGAAAAAGCCGTTGAGCGCAACCTGCGCGAGCGCATTGACCGTTCTGAATTGCAGGACAAGTTTGGTCGCATCCTCGTTCCGATGGAGGAGGTGGTCGAGCTCAAGAACGGCAAGAAGTCGGTGACCGAGCGCCGCTTCTTTCCGGGCTACGTGCTCGTCGAAATGGAAATGGCTGACGACAGCTGGCACCTCGTCAAGCACACCAACAAGGTGACCGGTTTCGTCGGTGGGGCCAAGAATCGGCCTTCACCGATCTCCGAAGCCGAGGTGATGAAGATCGTCAACCAGATGCAAGAAGGCATCGAAAAGCCGAAGCCGAAAACGCTTTGGTCGGTTGGTGAGCTGGTGCGCATCAAGGACGGCCCGTTCACCGACTTCAATGGCGCCATCGAAGACGTGAACTACGACAAGTCCAAGGTTCGCGTCGGTGTCACGATTTTCGGGCGCTCCACGCCCGTCGAACTCGACTTCGCACAGGTCGAGAAGGTTTGACTCTGATTTAAGAGCGTGGCGGGGGCTCTCTGGTGCCTGATGGTGCCGGTACATCCCGCTCGTTGCTGCCGATGGCGAGACATCGGCTTGAGGAGCCAGGGTAACCAGTCCCTGGCGTTCGTACTCAAGGGGCCCGGACGACTTGGGCCTCTGTTTCAAGGATAGACATGGCAAAGAAAATCATCGGCTTCATCAAGCTGCAGATTCCTGCAGGCAAAGCCAACCCCTCCCCCCCGATCGGCCCGGCCCTTGGTCAGCGCGGCCTCAACATCATGGAGTTCTGCAAGGCGTTCAACGCCCAGACCCAAGGTGTCGAACCTGGTCTGATGCTGCCGGTGGTCATCACCGCATTTGCGGACAAGTCATTCACCTTCATTCTCAAGACGCCGCCAGCGACCGTCTTGATCAAGAAGGCCTTGAAGCTCGAAAAGGGCTCACCCAAGGCCAACTCGCAGAAGGTCGGAAAATTGACCCGCGCTCAGGTTGAAGAAATCGCCAACACCAAGATGAAGGACCTGACGGCCGCCAATCTGGATGCTGCGGTTCGCACGATCGCTGGTTCGGCCCGCTCGATGGGCATCCTGGTGGAGGGTCTCTGATCATGGCAAAACTGACAAAACGGCAAAAGGCCACTGCCGGCAAGGTCGAAACGACCAAGCTGTACGCCATCGACGGCGCTCTGGCGATCGTCAAGGAATGCGCAACGGCAAAGTTCGATGAGTCCATCGACGTTGCGGTCCAACTCGGCATCGATGCCAAGAAATCTGACCAAGTGGTGCGCGGCGCTGTCGTGCTGCCCAATGGCACGGGCAAGACCAAGCGCGTGGCAGTGTTCGCGCAAGGCGCGAAAGCCGACGAAGCTCGCGCGGCGGGTGCAGACGTGGTCGGTATGGAAGACCTGGCCGAACAGGTCAAGGCAGGCAATCTGAACTTTGATGTGGTGATCGCTTCGCCTGACACCATGCGCATCGTGGGCACGTTGGGCCAGATCCTGGGCCCGCGCGGTCTGATGCCGAACCCGAAGGTCGGTACGGTCACGCCCGATGTGGCGCAGGCTGTGCGCAACGCCAAGGCAGGTCAGGTGCAGTTCCGCGTTGACAAGGGTGGCATCGTGCACTCGACGATCGGACGCCGTTCGTTCGACTCCGACAAGCTGGTCGGCAACCTGCGTGCGCTGATTGAAGCCCTGAACAAGGCCAAGCCGGCGACCAGCAAGGGTGTCTACCTGCGCAAGGTGGCGATTTCTTCCACGATGGGTGTTGGCGCCCGCGTGGATGTGGCGTCGATCAACGCCGCTGCATCAGGATCTTGATGATGTGTTGACCGGCGCCGTCATGGTGTCGGTCATGTGAGTTTGGTGGGCTGGGCAATGGAGCAATCCGTTTCTCAGGTCATCCAAGACCGCTGGTGCGGCCCTTGTGGTCGCTTAATGGAAGGTCCGTCCGGTGTGAGCCGGGCAGTCAACAAGCCAGCGCAGATGGCGGTCCCGCTGTAAAGGATTGATCTCCTGTGCAGATGGTCGCTGAACCCAGTTGCATCCGGATGCCCCATCGGGCGAAGGGTGCGTGATGTGAGGAGCAGACCTTGAGTCTCAATCGCAACGAGAAAGCAGCCGTGGTCACGGATGTGGCGGCCCAAGTGGCACGCTCGCAGACGCTGGCGCTGGCCGAATACCGTGGCCTCACCGTGGAACACCTGAACAATTTGCGCCGGCAGGCGCGCGACAAGGGCGTGTACCTTCATGTATTGAAGAACACGCTTGCCCGTCGCGCGGTGGCCGGTACACCGTTCGAGGTGGCCTCGGAGAGCATGGTCGGTCCGCTGATCTACGGCTTTTCAGAAGACGCTGTTGCTGCAGCCAAAGTCCTTTCCGACTTTGCCAAAGGCAACGACAAGTTGGTCGTTAAGGGTGGTGCTTACGCCGGTCGGATCTTGAGTGCCGACGGGGTGAAGTCCCTGGCAGCCATTCCGAGCAAGGAAGTGCTGCTGGCGCAATTGCTTGGTTTGATGCAATCGCCGGTTTCCCGCATGGCCCGCGTGCTCGCAGCCATCGCCGAAAAGCGTGGCGGTCCGGCACCAGACGAGGCCCCTGCTGCCGAGTCGCCCGCTGCCGAGCCACAGGCCCCTGAGGCGCCAGCCGCCGAGGCCGCTTCGGCCGCCTGAACGATCCTTACAAGCAACTCATTTTTCAAATATTGGAGTTCTCCATGTCATTCGATAAAGACGCATTTCTGACCGCACTTGACAACATGTCGGTGATGGACCTCAACGACCTGGTGAAAGCCATCGAAGAGAAGTTTGGCGTGTCTGCTGCTGCGATGTCCGCACCGGCTGGCGCTGGTGGTGGTGCCGCTGCTGCCGTCGTTGAAGAGAAGACCGAATTCAACGTGGTGCTGCTGGAAGCTGGTGCCAACAAGGTGTCGGTCATCAAGGCCGTTCGTGAACTGACGGGCCTGGGCCTGAAGGAAGCGAAGGACCTGGTTGACGGCGCACCGAAGCCAGTCAAGGAAGCTGTGCCCAAGGCTGATGCCGAAGCCGCTCTGAAGAAACTTCTGGATGCTGGTGCCAAGGCCGAAGTGAAGTGATCTGAATCCTGCACGGGGCTGGGCACCACGCAAGGTGCCCGGCCCTTTGCTCTTCAGGAGCGGAATTTCTGCTTTCACCCGAAAGCACTCGACAGGGTGACGCCGTAACAGTTGGGCCCTGTCAAGTGTTTTTAAAAAGTTCTCTGATCCGACTGCAGAGAACGGGTTTGGTCGGGCCTCGGTGCAACGCCGAGGTTGTCCGCCAGCGGTTGGTAGTGGCCAACCACCAAGCTTCGGGCGCAAGGCCCGAAAGACAGTCGCCGATGGGAGTGCCGGTCTTGGCCAAGATCGCAACCCCTGAGACGGAGTGTTTATGGCGCAGCATGCAACCCCCTACAGCTACACCGAGCGCAAGCGAATTCGCAAGAGCTTCGGTAAACGCGAGAGCGTTCTCAAAGTCCCCTACCTCCTGACGATGCAGCAGGAGTCGTACATCGCCTTCTTGCAAAAGGATGTACCGCCGCTCAAGCGCAAGCCCGAAGGGCTACAGGCCGCTTTCTTGTCCGCATTCCCGATCGTGTCGCACAACGGGTTCGTGGAGATGAAGTTCATCGAATTCAACATGGCCAAGCCCGCGTTCGACACGCGCGAATGCCAGGTGCGGGGTCTGACCTATGCGGCCGCCGTGCGCGCCAAGCTGCAGATGATCATTTATGACCGTGAGTCGCCCCAGGCGAAGACGGTCAAGGAAATCAAGGAACAAGAGGTCTACATGGGCGAAATTCCGCTCATGACGGACTACGGCTCGTTCATCGTCAACGGTACCGAGCGCGTGATCGTCTCGCAGCTGCACCGTTCGCCAGGCGTGTTTTTTGAGCACGACAAGGGCAAGACCCACTCCAGCGGCAAGCTGCTGTTCTCGGCGCGGATCATTCCGTACCGTGGCTCGTGGCTCGACTTCGAGTTCGATCCGAAAGACATCCTGTACTTCCGCGTCGACCGTCGCCGCAAGATGCCGGTGACGATTCTGCTCAAGGCCATCGGCCTGAATCCTGAATCGATCCTGGCGCACTTCTTCGTGTTCGACAACTTCCGTTTGATGGAGTCGGGCGCGCAGATGGAGTTTGTGGCTGACCGCCTTCGCGGCGAGATCGCCCGCTTTGACATCACCGACAAGAACGGCAATGTCGTGGTCGAAAAGGACAAGCGCATCACCGCTCGTCACACCCGCGCCATCGAGACGTCCGACACGAAGTACATCACCGTGCCCGAGGACTATCTCGCCGGTCGCATGCTCGCTCGCAATGTGGTGGATGCCGACACCGGCGAGATCCTGGCCAAGGCCAACGACGAGTTGACCGAAACCCTGCTGAAGAAGTTGCGTGTGGCAGGCGTGGCGGAAATCCCGTGCCTGTACACCAACGAACTGGACGAAGGCGGCTACATCTCGCAAACGCTGACCGCAGACGAAACGCCTGACCAGCTGTCGGCGCGCGTGGCGATCTACCGCATGATGCGTCCTGGCGAGCCGCCCACCGAAGATGCCGTTGAGGCGCTCTTCCACAGGCTGTTCTACAACGCCGACACCTACGATCTGTCGCGCGTGGGCCGCATGAAGTTCAACGCCCGTGTCGGTCGCGACTCGGCCGAAGGTGCGATGACCCTGAACAACGACGACATCCTTGACGTCGTGAAGATCCTGGTCGAACTGCGCAACGGCCGCGGTGAAGTCGACGACATCGACCACCTCGGCAATCGCCGTGTGCGTTGCGTGGGCGAACTGGCCGAAAACCAGTACCGCTCGGGCCTCGCCCGCATCGAAAAGGCCGTGAAGGAACGTCTGGGCCAAGCCGAGACGGAGGCCTTGATGCCTCACGACCTGATCAACTCCAAGCCGATCTCTGCGGCGCTCAAGGAGTTCTTCGGCGCATCGCAGCTGTCGCAGTTCATGGACCAGACCAACCCGCTGTCCGAGATCACGCACAAGCGTCGCGTCTCCGCTCTGGGCCCAGGCGGTCTGACCCGCGAACGTGCCGGCTTCGAAGTTCGCGACGTGCATCCGACGCACTACGGCCGGGTCTGCCCGATCGAGACGCCGGAAGGCCCGAACATCGGCCTGATCAACTCGCTGGCGCTGTACGCCCAACTCAACGAATACGGCTTTCTTGAAACGCCGTACCGCCGGGTGGCCGACGGCAAGGTGACGATGCAGATCGACTACCTGTCGGCCATCGAAGAGGGCAAGTACGTGATCGCGCAGGCCAGCGCGACGCTCGATTCCGAAGGCAAGCTGATCGACGAACTGGTGAGCGCTCGCGACAACGGCGAGTCGATCCTGACCTCCGCCGAGCGCATCCAGTACATGGACGTGGCGCCGACGCAGATCGTGTCGGTGGCGGCTTCGCTGGTGCCTTTCCTCGAGCACGACGATGCAAACCGCGCGCTGATGGGCGCCAACATGCAGCGTCAGGCCGTGCCCACCTTGCGTCCTGAAAAGGCGCTGGTCGGAACGGGCGTCGAGCGGGTTGCCGCGAAGGACTCGGGAACGGTCGTCGCAGCCAAGCGCGGCGGCATCGTGGACTACGTCGACACCAACCGCATCGTGATCCGTGTCAATGACAAGGAAACCGTGGCGGGCGAAGTCGGCGTCGACATCTACAACCTGATCAAGTACCAGCGTTCCAACCAGAACACCAACATTCACCAGCGCCCGATCGTCAAGCGTGGTGACAAGGTGGAAGCCGAAGACATCATTGCCGACGGTGCCTCGACAGACATCGGCGAACTGGCCCTCGGCCAGAACATGCTGGTCGCGTTCATGCCCTGGAACGGCTACAACTTCGAGGACTCGATCCTCATCAGTGAACGCGTCATTGCCGACGACCGCTACACCTCGATTCACATCGAGGAACTGGTGGTGATGGCCCGTGACACCAAACTGGGCTCCGAAGAAATCACGCGCGACATCCCTAACCTGAGCGAGCAGCAACTGGCCCGTCTTGACGAGTCAGGCATCGTCTACGTGGGCGCTGAAGTCAACCCGGGCGACACGCTGGTGGGCAAGGTCACGCCGAAGGGCGAAACCACGCTCACGCCAGAAGAAAAGCTCCTGCGAGCCATCTTCGGCGAGAAGGCATCCGACGTGAAGGACACGTCGTTGCGCGTCGATCAGGGCACCAGCGGCACGGTCATCGATGTGCAGGTGTTCACCCGTGAAGGCATCGTGCGCGACAAGCGCGCGCAGCAGATCATTGACGACGAGCTCAAGCGCTATCGCCTGGACTTGAACGACCAGTTGCGCATCGTCGAGGCTGACGCCTTCGCTCGTATCGAGAAGCTGCTCGTGGGCAAGATCGCCAACGGTGGGCCACAAAAGATCGCCAAGGGAACGGCGATCGACAAGGCCTACCTCGATGGCATCGAGCGCTACCACTGGTTCGACATCCGTCCCGCCGAGGACGAGGCTGCCAACCAGCTCGAGAGCATCAAGAATTCGCTCGAGCAGACCCGCCACAGCTTCGATCTCGCATTCGAAGAAAAGCGCAAGAAGCTCACGCAGGGTGATGAATTGCCTGCTGGCGTGCTGAAGATGGTCAAGGTCTACCTGGCCGTCAAGCGTCGCTTGCAGCCGGGCGACAAGATGGCCGGCCGCCACGGCAACAAGGGTGTCGTGTCGAAGATCGCTCCGATCGAAGACATGCCCTACATGGCCGATGGCACCCCGTGCGACATCGTCCTCAACCCGCTGGGCGTGCCATCGCGCATGAACGTCGGGCAGGTGCTTGAAGTGCACTTGGGCTGGGCGGGCAAGGGCATCGGACAGCGCATTGCCACCATGCTCCACGATCAGGTCAAGGTGTCCGAGCTGCGCAAGTTCCTCGACGAGCTCTACAACAAGTCGGGCGGCAAGACCGAGCGCCTGGATCACCTGAGCGACGCCGAAATCCTCGAGATGTCGGCCAACCTGACCAACGGCGTGCCTTTCGCGACGCCGGTGTTTGACGGTGCCGCTGAAGAGGAAATCCGCGGCATGCTCAAGCTGGCTTACCCAGACGACATTGCCAAGGTCAAGGGTTTGACCGCGGCTCGCACCCAGGCGACGCTGCACGACGGCCGCACCGGGGATGCTTTCGAGCGCCCCGTCACGATCGGCTACATGCACGTTCTCAAGTTGCACCACTTGGTCGACGACAAGATGCACGCGCGCTCCACCGGGCCGTACAGCCTGGTGACGCAGCAACCGCTGGGCGGCAAGGCCCAGTTCGGTGGCCAGCGTTTCGGCGAGATGGAGGTGTGGGCACTCGAGGCCTACGGCGCGTCTTACGTGCTGCAGGAAATGCTGACCGTGAAGTCAGACGACGTCAACGGCCGCACCAAGGTCTACGAAAGCATCGTCAAGGGCGAGCACGCCATCGAAGCCGGCATGCCGGAGTCCTTCAATGTTCTGGTCAAGGAGATTCGGTCTCTGGGTATCGACATTGAACTGGAACGAAATTAAGGAGCAGATGCATGAAGGGTTTACTCGATCTATTCAAGCAATTCACCCCGGATGTGCATTTCGATGCCATCCGGATCGGCCTGGCCTCACCCGAAAAGATCCGCAGCTGGTCGTTCGGCGAAGTCAAGAAGCCGGAGACCATCAACTACCGGACGTTCAAGCCCGAGCGCGACGGCCTGTTCTGCGCCAAGATCTTTGGCCCGATCAAGGACTACGAATGCCTGTGCGGCAAGTACAAGCGGCTCAAGCATCGCGGTGTGATCTGCGAGAAGTGCGGCGTTGAAGTCACGCAGACCAAGGTTCGTCGTGACCGCATGGGCCACATCGATCTGGCTGCTCCGTGCGCGCACATCTGGTTCCTGAAGAGCCTGCCGAGCCGTTTGGGCCTGGTGCTCGACATGACCCTGCGCGACATCGAGCGGGTGCTTTACTTCGAAGCCTATGTGGTGGTCGATCCGGGCATGACGCCGCTCAAGCGCTTTGCGATCATGACCGAGGACGATCACGACGCGAAGCGCATCGAGTTCGGTGATGAGTTCGTGGCGTTGATGGGTGCCGAAGGCGTCAAGCGTCTGCTGGAAGAAATCGACCTCGACGTCGAAATCGACCGCCTGCGCAACGACATGACCGGCTCCGAGCTGAAGATCAAGAAGAATTCCAAGCGCCTCAAGGTGATGGAAGCCTTCAAGAAGTCAGGCATCAGGCCGCAGTGGATGGTGATGGACGTGCTGCCAGTGCTGCCGCCGGACCTGCGTCCGCTGGTTCCGCTGGACGGTGGCCGCTTCGCCACCTCCGACCTGAACGATCTGTATCGTCGAGTCATCAACCGCAATAACCGCCTGGCGCGATTGCTGGAGTTGAAGGCGCCGGAAATCATCGTGCGCAACGAAAAGCGCATGTTGCAAGAAGCGGTTGATTCGCTGCTTGACAACGGTCGCCGCGGCAAGGCCATGACGGGCGCGAACAAGCGCGCCCTGAAATCGCTGGCCGACATGATCAAGGGCAAGAGCGGTCGTTTCCGCCAGAACTTGCTGGGCAAGCGAGTCGACTACTCGGGCCGCTCGGTCATCGTGGTCGGCCCGACCTTGAAGCTGCATCAGTGCGGACTGCCCAAGTTGATGGCGTTGGAGCTGTTCAAGCCCTTCATCTTCTCGCGCCTCGAGGCCATGGGCATTGCGACCACCATCAAGGCCGCGAAGAAAGAAGTTGAATCCGGCACGCCGGTGGTCTGGGACATCCTCGAGGAAGTCATCAAGGAACACCCGGTGATGCTCAACCGCGCCCCGACCCTGCACCGACTTGGCATCCAGGCCTTTGAGCCGGTGCTGATCGAAGGCAAGGCGATTCAGCTGCACCCGCTCGTTTGCTCGGCATTCAACGCCGACTTCGACGGTGACCAGATGGCCGTGCACGTGCCGTTGTCGATCGAGGCACAGATGGAAGCCCGCACGCTGATGCTGGCCTCCAACAACATCTTGTTCCCGGCCAATGGCGAGCCGTCGATCGTTCCTTCGCAGGACGTGGTGCTCGGCCTGTACTACGCCACCCGTGAGCGCATCAACGCCAAGGGCGAGGGACTGATCTTTTCCGACGTGGTCGAGGTGCAGCGTGCGCTCGACAACGACGCGGTCGAGATCACCAGCAAGATCGCCGTGCGTCTGACCGAGTTCACGAAGGACAAGCTGACCGGCGAGTTCACTGAGGCAACAACGCTGGTCGACACCACTGTCGGCCGTGCGCTGCTCAGCGAGATCCTGCCGAAGGGCCTGCCTTTCAGCAACATCAACAAGGCGCTCAAGAAGAAGGAAATCTCGCGTCTCATCAACGTGTCCTTCCGCAAGTGCGGATTGAAGGAAACCGTCGTGTTCGCCGACAGGCTGCTGCAAGCCGGTTTCCGGCTGGCCACGCGTGCGGGCATTTCCATTTGCATCGACGACATGTTGGTGCCGAAGGAAAAGCCGGGCCTCATCGAGCGTGCCGAAAAGGAAGTCAAGGAAATCGAGCAGCAGTACGTCTCGGGTCTGGTGACGGCTGGCGAGCGCTACAACAAGGTGGTCGACATCTGGGGCAAGACCGGCGACGAAGTCGGCAAGGTCATGATGAGTCAGCTGTCAAAGCAAAAGACCATCGACCGCCACGGCAATGAGGTCGACCAGGAGTCCTTCAATTCGATCTACATGATGGCCGACTCCGGTGCCCGTGGTTCGGCCGCGCAGATTCGCCAGCTCGCCGGCATGCGAGGCCTGATGGCCAAGCCGGATGGCTCGATCATCGAGACGCCGATCACCGCGAACTTCCGCGAGGGCCTGAACGTTCTGCAGTACTTCATTTCCACCCACGGCGCTCGCAAGGGCCTGGCGGATACGGCCTTGAAGACGGCAAACTCTGGCTACTTGACGCGTCGTCTGGTCGACGTGACGCAGGATTTGGTCGTCATTGAGGACGACTGCGGCACGCACAACGGCATGAACATGCGTGCGCTGGTCGAAGGCGGCGAGGTCATCGAAAGTCTGCGCGACCGCGTGCTGGGTCGCGTCACGGCCATCGAGGTGTACCACCCCGAAAACCAGGCGCTTTTGCTGGGCGCTGGCGAGATGATGGACGAAGACGTCCTCGACATGTTGGAAGCCGCAGGCGTCGACGAGGTCAAGGTTCGCACGGCACTGACTTGCGATACGCGCTTTGGCATTTGCGGCAAGTGCTACGGACGAGACCTCGGCCGTGGCGGCACCGTGAACCAGGGCGAAGCGATCGGTGTGATCGCGGCCCAGTCGATCGGCGAGCCAGGCACGCAGCTGACCATGCGCACCTTCCACATCGGTGGTGCCGCATCACGTGCTGCCGTGGCCTCGAGCGTTGACGCGAAGTCCGATGGTTTGATCGGCTTCAACCCGACCATGCGTTACGTGACCAACAGCAAGGGCGAACTGGTCGTGATTTCGCGTTCCGGCGAGATCATCGTTTCGGACCAGCACGGCCGTGAACGTGAACGCCACAAGGTGCCGTACGGCGCGCTGCTGGCGATCAAGCCGGATCAACAGCTCAAGGCGGGCACGGTGCTGGCCAATTGGGATCCGCTGACCCGCCCGATCATTACGGAGTTCGCCGGCAAGGCGAGGTTCGAGAACGTCGAAGAGGGTCTGACGGTTGCCAAGCAGCTCGATGAGGTGACCGGCTTGTCGACACTGGTGGTCATCGACTCGAAGCGCCGTGGCGCGTTGAAAGTGGTGCGTCCGCAGGTCAAGCTCCTTGATGCGAACGGCAACGAGGTCAAGATCCCTGGCACCGATCACTCGGTGACCATCGGCTTCCCCGTGGGCTCGCTGATCCAGATCCGTGATGGTCAGGATCTTGCCCCAGGCGAAGTTCTGGCGCGTATTCCGGTCGAAGGCCAGAAGACGCGGGACATCACCGGCGGCTTGCCGCGGGTGGCCGAACTGTTCGAGGCGCGCACGCCAAAGGACAAGGGCACGCTGGCCGAGATGACCGGTACCGTGTCCTTCGGCAAGGAAACCAAGGGCAAGGTCCGCCTGCAGATCACCGATCCCGAGGGCAAGGTCTACGAAGAGCTCGTGCTCAAGGAAAAGAACATCCTGGTGCACGAGGGTCAGGTGGTCAACAAGGGCGAGTCCATCGTCGACGGCCCGGCCGATCCGCAGGACATCCTGCGCTTGCTGGGCATCGAAGAGTTGGCCCGCTACATCGTGGACGAGGTGCAGGACGTGTATCGCCTGCAGGGCGTGAAGATCAACGACAAGCACATCGAGGTGATCGTTCGCCAGATGCTGCGACGCGTGCAGATCGTCAACACTGGCGACACCTCCTACATCGCCGGTGAACAAGTCGAGCGGTCGGAACTGCTGGACACCAACGACCGGATGGTTTCCGAAGGCAAGTTGCCGGCTACTCACGCGGACATCTTGCTGGGCATCACCAAGGCGTCGCTGTCGACAGACAGCTTCATCTCGGCTGCATCCTTCCAGGAAACCACGCGTGTTCTCACCGAGGCTGCCATCATGGGCAAGCGCGACGAATTGCGAGGGCTGAAGGAGAACGTCATCGTCGGCCGCCTGATTCCAGCCGGTACCGGCATGGCATTCCACCAGGCCCGCAAAGCCAAGGAGGAGATGGACGACGCCGAACGTCGCGCCATTGCCTTGCAGGAGGCCGATGAATTGGCTGAAGCGCAGGGCCAGGAAGTCGAGGCGGGAGCCGAGTCAGCCGAGTGATCTTCGGCAGTGAAGTGACGTGAAAGGGCGGCTTCGGCCGCCCTTTTTTACGCGTGCCACCGGGCCAAAGAGCCCAAGCGATAGATGTGAAGCCGGGGGCCATCCACCCCTCGACCGAACGAGGCCAATGCTTTGATGTTGCCGCTGCGCTCCAACAATCCCGGTGATTTCATGCGACGCTTGCGAGACGGCCCAGGGAGGCATACACTCATGGGCTTTTCGGCGCATGCTGAGCAGCCTGTTGCCAGGTCTCGCACCGTGACCTGCGGCTAGCCAGCGGTCTTCACGGCATCACCCATGATGGCCCAAGCCGCTCTCTCCGAGAGCAAGTGATTTCAAACGGGAAACAGTTAGCCATGCCAACCATCAATCAGCTCGTGCGTCACGGTCGCGAAACCGAGGTCACGAAGTCAAAGTCACCCGCCATGCAGGGTAGCCCCCAGCGCCGCGGTGTTTGCACTCGTGTGTACACCACGACCCCAAAGAAGCCGAACTCCGCATTGCGGAAGGTTGCCAAGGTTCGCCTGACCAACGGGTTCGAGATCATCTCGTACATCGGTGGTGAGGGTCACAACCTGCAGGAGCACAGTGTGGTACTGGTTCGTGGCGGTCGGGTGAAGGACTTGCCGGGCGTGCGTTACCACATCGTCCGCGGGTCGCTTGACCTGCAGGGCGTGAAAGACCGCAAGCAGTCTCGCTCCAAGTACGGCGCGAAGCGCCCGAAGAAGGCCTGAGTCGTTTTTCGAAGCCGGTCCCCTGCGATGGGCGCAGGGTGGGCGGTTGGTTGCGGTGAGTCATGTGGCTCACCGAGTAAGTGGGGCAACAGGCGTTGCCCATGGCCGCGCCCCGAAGGTGCTGCCCACTGAAGCTTGAAAGGAAATTGAAATGCCACGTCGTCGCGAAGTCCCCAAACGGGAAATCCTGCCTGATCCAAAATTTGGGTCGATTGATCTTTCCAAGTTCATGAACGTCATCATGGAGTCCGGGAAGAAGGCTGTTGCCGAGCGCATCATCTACGGTGCTCTGGAGCAGGTTGAGAAAAAATCTGGCAAAGATCCGCTTGAGATCTTTGTCACTGCGCTGAACAACATCAAGCCCATGGTTGAGGTGAAGTCGCGTCGCGTGGGCGGGGCGAACTACCAGGTTCCCGTGGAAGTTCGGCCTGTCCGTCGGGTTGCGCTCGCAATGCGCTGGCTGAAGGAGTCGGCCCGCAAGCGTGGTGAAAAGTCGATGGCTCAACGCCTTGCCAACGAACTGCTTGAGGCGGTTGAAGGCCGCGGCGGCGCCATGAAGAAGCGTGATGAAGTTCACCGCATGGCTGAAGCGAACAAGGCGTTCTCTCACTTCCGCTTCTAATCCCCTTTCGCCCATTGGCCGCCCCCGGGTTTTTACTGACCCACGGGCGGCCCGCGTATTTGGCTTGTTTATTGGAGTGACACCATGGCCCGCAAGACCCCCATCGAGCGCTACCGCAACATCGGTATTTCGGCTCACATTGATGCTGGCAAGACGACCACCACCGAGCGCATCCTTTTCTATACCGGTGTGAATCACAAAATCGGTGAGGTGCACGATGGCGCAGCGACTATGGACTGGATGGAGCAGGAGCAGGAGCGGGGTATCACGATCACCTCGGCTGCGACGACTTGCTTCTGGAAGGGCATGGAGTTGTCACACCCCGAGCACCGCATCAACATCATCGACACCCCGGGGCACGTCGACTTCACCATCGAGGTTGAGCGTTCAATGCGCGTGCTTGATGGTGCCTGCATGGTGTACTGCGCGGTGGGTGGCGTACAGCCACAGTCGGAGACCGTCTGGCGGCAGGCCAATAAGTACAAGGTGCCACGTCTTGCGTTTGTCAACAAGATGGACCGTACGGGCGCCAACTTTTACAAGGTCTACGAGCAGATGAAGGTTCGCCTTTTGGCAAACCCGGTTCCCATCGTGTTGCCGATTGGCGCCGAAGACACCTTCACCGGCGTTATCGACCTCATCAAGATGAAGGCGATCATCTGGGATGAGGCCTCCCAGGGCATGAAATTCGACTACCGGGAGATCCCAGTCGAGTTGCTAGAGGAGGCCAAGAAGTGGCGCGAGAACATGCTCGAGGCTGCCGCTGAATCCTCTGAAGACTTGATGAACAAATACCTGGAGTCGGGAGACCTCTCCGAAGACGAGATCAAGCTCGGGATCCGCACTCGCACCATCGCAGCCGAAATCCAGCCGATGTTCTGCGGCTCGGCCTTCAAGAACAAGGGCGTGCAGCGCATGCTCGACGGCGTGATTGATTTCATGCCTTCACCGATCGATATTCCGCCTGTTCCCGGTACAGACGACGACGAAAAGCCGGTGGAGCGCCGCGCTGCTGACGACGAAAAATTTGCAGCGCTTGCATTTAAGTTGATGACGGATCCCTACGTCGGTCAGTTGACGTTCGTTCGTGTCTACTCGGGCGTGTTGAAGTCCGGTGACTCGGTCTACAACCCAATTCGGGGCAAAAAAGAGCGTATCGGTCGGATCTTGCAGATGCACGCCAATCAGCGTGAAGAAATCAAAGAAATTCTTGCAGGAGACATCGCTGCTTGTGTCGGATTGAAGGACGTCACCACGGGCGAAACGCTGTGCGACCCGACCGCGATCATCACGCTTGAGAAGATGATTTTCCCCGAGCCAGTGATTTCGCAAGCGGTCGAACCCAAGACCAAGCCGGATCAAGAGAAGATGGGCATCGCGCTGGGCCGTCTGGCTCAGGAGGATCCATCTTTCCGTGTCAAGACAGATGAAGAATCGGGCCAGACCATCATTTCTGGAATGGGCGAGCTGCACCTCGAGATCATCGTCGACCGCATGCGACGCGAGTTTGGCGTAGAGGCGAACGTCGGGAAGCCACAGGTTGCGTACCGCGAAACGATCCGCAAGGCTGTTTCGGACGTCGAAGGAAAATTTGTGCGCCAGTCTGGCGGCAAGGGGCAGTACGGACACGTGGTGCTCAAGATCGAGCCGCAAGAACCCGGCAAGGGCTTCGAGTTTGTCGATGCGACCAAGGGCGGTGTCGTGCCGAAAGAATTCATCCCTGCTGTCAAGAAGGGTGTGGAGGAGTCACTTCCCGCTGGCGTGTTGGCTGGCTACCCGGTTGTCGATGTGAAGGTCACACTGACATTCGGCTCGTACCACGAAGTCGACTCGAACGAGAACGCGTTCAAGATGGCCGCATCGTTGGGCTTCAAGGACGGGTGCCGCAAGGCCACTCCGGTCATCCTTGAGCCGATGATGGCTGTCGAGGTGGAGACGCCGGAAGACTACGCGGGCGGCGTGATGGGAGATTTGTCATCACGTCGCGGCCTGGTGCAGGGCATGGACGATATGCCGGGCGGCGGGAAAGTCATCAAGGCTGAAGTGCCGCTGTCGGAGATGTTCGGCTACTCCACCACGCTGCGTTCGATGTCTCAGGGGCGTGCCACGTACACCATGGAGTTCAAGCATTACAGCGAAGCTCCGAAGAACGTGGCCGACGCGATCATCACGGCACGCGGCAAGTAACCGCTGTCAAGACATACAAGCCGGTCTTCTGCGGGCTACCGTCTTCTGCCAGTGGCAGGCGGAGCAACACCTCGCAGGAAACCTTAAACCAAACACTGGCAATGCTCTTTATTCGGAGAAACTGAAATGGCAAAAGGCAAATTTGAGCGTACCAAGCCGCACGTGAACGTGGGGACGATTGGTCATGTGGACCATGGCAAGACGACGCTGACGGCGGCGATTACCACGGTGCTGAGCAAGTTGTTTGGTGGTGAGGCCAAGGCCTATGACCAAATTGACGCTGCGCCGGAAGAAAAGGCGCGCGGTATCACCATCAACACGGCGCACGTCGAGTACGAGACCAAGAATCGTCACTACGCGCACGTGGACTGCCCTGGGCACGCGGACTATGTGAAGAACATGATCACCGGTGCTGCGCAGATGGACGGCGCCATTTTGGTGTGCTCTGCTGCTGACGGCCCGATGCCGCAAACGCGCGAGCACATCTTGCTGGCCCGCCAGGTGGGCGTGCCTTACATCATCGTCTTCCTCAACAAGTGCGACATGGTCGATGACGCCGAGTTGCTTGAGTTGGTCGAGATGGAGGTTCGCGAGCTGCTCGACAAGTACGATTTTCCGGGTGATACCACCCCCATCATCCACGGCAGCGCCAAGCTGGCCATGGAAGGTGACAAGGGCGAGCTCGGCGAAGGTGCGATTCTCAAGCTCGCCGACGCGCTTGACAGCTACATCCCCACGCCTGAGCGTGCGGTTGATGGCGCATTCCTGATGCCCGTCGAAGACGTGTTCTCGATTTCCGGTCGCGGCACGGTTGTGACCGGTCGTATCGAGCGCGGCATCGTCAAGGTTGGTGAGGAAATCGAGATTGTCGGTATCACCGTCACGCAAAAGACCACCTGCACCGGTGTGGAGATGTTCCGCAAGCTGCTCGATCAAGGGCAAGCGGGTGACAACGTGGGTATTTTGCTGCGTGGCACCAAGCGTGAAGACGTGCAGCGCGGCCAAGTGCTGTGCAAGCCCGGCAGCGTCAAGCCGCACACCCACTTCACGGCCGAGATTTATGTTCTCAGCAAGGAAGAGGGCGGCCGTCACACGCCGTTCTTCAACAACTACCGTCCGCAGTTTTATTTCCGCACGACTGACGTGACGGGTGCGGTGGAGTTGCCTGCGGACAAGGAGATGGTGATGCCTGGCGACAACGTGAGCATCACGGTCAAGCTGATCAATCCGATTGCCATGGAAGAGGGGCTGCGCTTTGCGATTCGTGAAGGCGGTCGCACTGTGGGCGCCGGCGTCGTGGCGAAAATCATCGAGTGA
>CAIVGK010000284.1 GCA_903905475.1 uncultured Burkholderiales bacterium
CGCGTCGACGTCCTGATCGGGGCCGAGCTGTGCGCCAAACAGCGCAAACCCCGGCTCGGCCAGGCCCATCGAGAACGCGAAGGTGGTGGCCGCCAGGTTCTTTTCGGTGAGCCGCTTGTGCAGCCGGCCGGCCGGCGCCTCGCCCATGATCAGGTCGAGCAGTTCGACCGCCGCGTAGTCGGGGTGCGCGCCGGGCGGCACGTGGTACGCCGCGTAGAGCACCGGCACGCCGCCGCTGCGGCGCAGCGTGATGCTGCGCTCGCCGTCTTGCACCGGGTCGAGCGTGTACAGCGCGGGCAGCACGCGCGCGGGCTTGGCGATGGCGCCGTAGGTCTGCGCGATCCACGGCAAAAGCTTGTGGCGCGGGAACTTGCCCGACACGATCAGCGTCGCGTTGTCGGGCTGGTAGTAGCGGCGGTAAAACGCCTGCAGGCGGGGAATGTCGACGTTTTCGACGTCGCTGCGCGCGCCGATGGTGTCCTTGCCGTAGTTGTGCCACTGGTACATCGCGGCCAGCGTCTTCGAGAACAGGATGCGGTCGGGGCTGTTCTCGCCCATTTCCATCTCGTTGCGCACCACCGTCATCTCGGTGTCGAGATCACGCCGGGCGATGTGGCTGTGGATCATCGAGTCGGCCTGCCAGCCGAGGTACCAGCGCAGGTTGTCGTCGTTGGCCGAGAAGCTCGCGGTGTAGTTGGTGCGGTCGAACCAGGTGCTGCCGTTGGCGGCCAGCCCGCGCCGGGTGAACTCGGCCCACACCTTGGGGTGGTTCGGCGAGCCCTTGAACAGCAGGTGCTCGAGCAGGTGCGCCATGCCGGTCTCGCCGTAGTTCTCGTGGCGCGAGCCCACGTGATAGGTCAGGTTGACCGTGGTCGTGGGCTTGGAGTCATCGGCGATCAGCAGCACCTGCAGGCCATTGGCCAGCCGGTATTCGTCGATGCCTTCGACCGACTGCACTCGGCTCACGCCCGCCGGCAACGCCTGCGCCAAGGCCGGCGGCGCCGCGCACAGCGCCGCAAGACTGAAACACAGCACCACGGCAAACGCGCGCACGGATGAATTCACGGGATGGCCCTTCAGGCGGGTTGAAGGTGGGTCAGAGCGCGCAAACCGGTGCGCGGTTCCCGGCCCGGCGGCATGTCACCGCCCGGCACGGGAACACGGCGGGATCAGCCGGCGATCGACTTCTTGTAGTTGGCGATGCCCGAGGTGATTTCCCCGTGGGCCGCCTCAGGGCCCGACCAGCCCTGCACCTTGACCCACTTGTTGGGCTCGAGGTCCTTGTAGTGCTCGAAGAAGTGCTGGATGGTGCGCAGTTGCAGCTCGTGCAGGTCTTCGGGCTTTTGCCACTTCGAGTAGATCGGCAGCAGCTTGTCAATGGGCACGGCCAGCAGCTTGGCGTCCATGCCGGCTTCGTCTTCCATGTTGAGCATGCCGATCGCGCGGCACGTCACCACGCAGCCGGCCACCAGCGGGAACGGCGTGATCACCAGCACGTCGACCGGGTCGCCGTCGCCCGAGATGGTCTGCGGCACGTAGCCGTAGTTGCACGGGTAGTGCATCGCGGTGCTCATGAAGCGGTCGACGAACAGCGCGCCGCTTTCCTTGTCGACCTCGTACTTCACGGGGTCGGCGTTCATCGGGATCTCGATGATCACGTTGAACTGCTCGGGGGCCTTCTTTCCGGGGGAGACTTTGTCGAAGCTCATGGGTGGCTCGGTTGGTGTGAACAAGAAGCCCCGGATGTTACCGACGCGCCTTTCGGTTCACTGACAGCCCGACCGGCCCGAACGGATCAGGGTGAGCGCGTGCCCACGCCGAGCCTGCGCATCAGCGATGCGTAGAGAATCCTCGCCCTCAGTGTTTCCACCGCCAGCCACATGCAACGTGGAATCAACTGCTCTGCCATCGGGCGGATGCTAGTCACCTGTCAAGGTGACAGACCTAGGGATATGGCCGTGTTGACACCGACCCCGATCCGACTTCGTTTATGACCTGCGGCCACTTTCGGCCATCATCTTGATTCCCTTCAACGGAGACGACCCCATGGACCCCTACGACCACGATCTCGAGCGCGGCATGCGCAACCGGCGCCGCATGCTGGGTGACGCCTGGGTCGACAAGTCGGTGGCCAGCGCCAACGACTTCACCGCCGAATTCCAGAACTTCATCACCCGCTACGCCTGGCATGAGATCTGGGGCCGCCCGGGGCTGGACATCAAGACGCGGCGCGTCATCGTGATGGCGATCACCGCCTCGCTGGGCCGCTGGGAGGAGTTCGAGCTGCACCTGCGCGCCGCGCTCACCGGCGGCGGTGTGCCCGGCGTCGAAGGCTCGGGCAACCCCGAAACGCAGCTCAGCCCTGACGACGTCAAGGAAGTGCTGATGCAAACGGCCATCTACGCCGGCGTGCCCGCGGCCAACACCGGCATGGGCATCGCCGCGCGGCTGCTGCGCGAGATCGGCCAACCGCCGTCGCCGCTGGCCGCCACCGAAGCGCCGATGCCCGCCACCGGGCGCTCCTATCGCAGCACCGGCACGCCCGCCTTGCACTACACCGTGCGCGAGCCGCGCCAGGTCGCCACGCCGCAGCACACCATCGTGCTCAGCCACGCACTGGGCAGCGACGTCAGCCTGTGGGACGAGCTGGCCAATTCGCTGTCGAGCCACCACCGCGTGATCTGCTACGACCACCGCGGCCACGGCGACTCCGACACCCCCGGCGGCGCCTACACCCTGGCCGATCTGGCCGGCGACGCCGAGCGGCTGCTGGCCGAGCTCGACGACCGCTTCCACGGCGGGCCGGTCGTGTGGATCGGCCTGTCGCTGGGCGGCATGGTCGGCCAGGAACTCGCCGTGCGCTGCCCCGAGCGGCTCAAGGCGGTGGTGATCGCCAACGCAGGTGCCAGCTACGGCGCCGAAGCCCGCGCGCAATGGCAGCAGCGCATCGCCACCATCGAATCGCAAGGCATCGACGCGGTGGCCGAGGCCACCATGGAGCGCTGGTTCAGCGACAGCTTTCGCGCCGCGCAGGCCGCCACGGTGGCGCGCTGGCAGCGTCGCCTGGTGAGCACCCCGCTGGCCGGCTACCTGGGCACGTGCCACGCGGTGATGAACCACGACACCACCGCACGCCTGTCGCGCATCACGCTGCCCACGCTGGTCGTGGCCGCCAGCGCCGATGCCAGCCTGCCGGTGGCGCAGTTGCAATCGGTGGCCGCCGCGATTGCCGGATCGCAGTGGGCGCTGATCGAGGGCGCTGCGCACCTGAGCGCGCTCGAAAAGCCAGCCGCCTTCGAAGCGGCGGTGCGCGCGTTTTTGCAAGGTCTTTGAGATCGGTCAAAGCGATCAGGGAGACCGCCAATGCCCCGACCCCGGACCGTGAAGCAACATGGGTGTCACCGGGTCTGGCAGGCGGTCTCCCACCATGTCCACCGACGAAAATCTCCTCTCGTTTCGCACCCTGCTCTACCGCTACCTGTTCTTCGGTTGGCTGTTTCGTGACGTGAACCGGGGCAACGTGTTCGAGCGCGCGGCTGCGTGGCGCCACAACCTCGAGCGCGCGCACTGGCTGCTCACCTACCTGCGCCGCTGGGCGGTGCTGGGCGCCTTGTCGTTTGCGCTGGGCTGGCTGTTCGAGCACGGCTTGCGCGAGCAGGTGCTGTCGGCGTTTTTCTATCTGCCCAGCGTGCTCAGCGTGGTGGTCAACAGCGTGATCGGCTTGCTGATCGCGGGCTTCAAGGTGCTGCCGCCGCCGTTGTGAGCCGTTTTTTTGCCTCCCGGCGGGGCTCGCGGTGCAAATGGTTGTCGCAGCAGGCCCGCTGATCGCTAACATCGCGCCCGCGCGCTGCTAGCGTTTCAACCAACCCCCTGTGGAGTTTTCCGACGATGTCTGCTGATCCTGAAGACCTGTACGAAGAATTCAAGACCGCCGCCCGCGCGGGCAACCTCGACACCATGCGCAAGATGGTTGCCGAAGGTTTCAACATCAACGATGACCTCGACACCGACACCACGCTGCTCGAAGAAGTGATCGGCGAGTTGGGCATGACCGAAGAGGTCCCGCGCCACGATGTCGTGCGCGAAATGCTCAGCCTGGGCGCCGATGCCAAGCGCCTGAGCGACGAAGGCAGCAGCCCGCTGTTTGCCGCGCTGCTGAGCATGGACACCGAGATGGTTCGCATCCTGCTCGACGCCGGTGCCGACCCCAACGCGATGGAAATGGAGTCCGAGTTCGAGTCGCTGTACGACTGGGCCGAAGCCGACTACCAGTTCGAGGTCTGGGGCGAAGACAAGCCGCCGCAAACGCCCACCACCGAAGAGCAACTCGATTCCGGCCTGTGGCTCGAATTCCTCGAACGCCTGGCGGTGGCTCACGACCGGCTGCGCCCCGACCACCTGCGCTTGATGCACGAGCGTGGCGCACGCCGCATGACCGAGCTGAAGCTGGCGAAGCTGCCCATGGAGCCCACCGAGCACTGACGCTGCTCAACGAGCACCCACTCGATGTGGGTGCCAATGGTCTCGATGAGAACCATCGAGCACATCGCAGGCATCGGCAGCTGGGAGATGGCGCTGCCGGCCCGCGCGATGACGTGGTCAGCCAGCGCGTGCGAACTGCTTTTCGCGCAGACCGTGCCGGCGGCCACCTTCGATGAATTCCTGCGCTGCTGCCACCCGGACGACCGCGCCGCCGTGTCGCTCGCATTCGATGCAGCGCTGCAGGACGATGCCCACGCACCGCTGCGCGTCGAACACCGCGCCGAGGTGTCCTTCAGCACGCGCTGGTTCGTGCAGCGCGCCGAAGCCCGCCGCGATGCGGCCGGCCAGCTCACCGCGCTTGCCGGTGTGCTGCGCGACATCACCGACGAGAAGCAGGCAACGGCCGAGTTGACGCGCAAGGCGGAGTTGCTCGAAATGGCCACCGCAGCCGGCGGGGTCGGCGTGTGGGACTGGGACATCAACCACAACGTGCTGGTCTGGGACGCGGTGATGTACCGCCTCTACGGCTTGAAGCCGCAGGCGTTTTCCGGTGCCTACCAAAGCTGGATGAGTGCGCTGCATCCGCAGGACAAGGACCGTGTCGACAGCGACATCCGTGCCGCCCTGCGCGGCGAGCGCGAGTACCGGCCGCGCTTTCGCGTGGTCTGGCCCGACGGCTCGGTGCACCACCTCAAGGCCGCCGCACGCGTGAGCTTCGATGCCCGCGGCAACGCCGTGCGCATGACAGGCGTCAACTACGACCTGAGCGATCAGGTGGCCATCGAAGAAGCGCTAGAACGCGCGCGCACCGCCGCCGAAGCCGCCAACCGGGCCAAGTCGGCCTTCCTGGCCAACATGAGCCACGAGATCCGCACGCCGATGAACGCGGTCACCGGCCTGTCGGCGCTCGGCCTGGGGCTGCCCGATCTGCCGCCCAAGGCCACCGAGTACCTCAGTCGCATCCACACCTCGTCGAAGGCGCTGCTGTTGATCATCAACGACATCCTGGCGTACTCGAAGCTCGATGCAGAGCGCGTGGTGCTCGAGCAGGTCGAGTTCAGCGTGACCGACGTGCTCAACGAGGTGGTCAACCTGTTCGCGCTGGGCGCCCATGAAAAGCGCGTCGAGCTGATCCTGGCGATCGACCCCAAGCTGCCCGAGCGCGTCGTGGGCGATCCGCTGCGGCTGGGCCAGGTGCTCAACAACCTGGTCGGCAATGCGGTCAAGTTCACCGAGTCCGGTCACATCTGCCTGCACGCCGATATGACCCCGCCGCAGCCGGGCGATGCGACGTCGCTGGTCAGGCTGCGCCTGGCGGTGGAAGACACCGGCATCGGCATTTCGCAGCCGGACATCGCGCAACTGTTCAAGCCTTTCACGCAGGCCGACGTGTCGATCTCGCGGCGCTTTGGCGGCTCGGGCCTGGGGCTGGTCATCAGCAAGCGGCTGCTCGAGCTGATGGGGGGCGAGATCGACATCGACAGCAAGCCCGGCCAGGGCAGCATCTTCAGCTCGGTGCTGCCGCTGACCGTGGCGGCACGACCCGTGGGCACGCTGACGAACACCGAGCAACTGGTGGGCCAGCGCATGCTGATCGTCGATGACAACGGCTGCGCCCGGCGCACCTTGGGCGACATGCTGGCCACCTGGGGCGTGAACGTCACCGAGGCCTCTTCGGGCCGCGATGCGATCCAGCGCATCGAGCGCTCGGGGCGCGAGCCCGGCCAGACGTTCGATGTGGCGCTGATCGACTGGCGCATGCCCGAGATGGACGGGCTGAAGGTGGCGCGCTGGATTCACGAGGCCGTGGCCGCCGGCAGCCTGGCCAAGGTGGCCATCGTGATCATGGCCACGGCCTTTGATCAGGATGCGCTGCTCGCCGAATCGCGCGGCCTGCGCCTCGATGGCGTGCTGAGCAAGCCGCTGCTTGCCGCCGCCGTGCTCGACACGCTGCTCAATCTGGGCCAGTTGCGCCACGCCAGGCTCCCCAGCGGCGACCCGCTGGCAGGCCTGTTCGAGCGCGCCGCGCCCGTCCACGGCGCCCACGTGCTGGTGGTCGAGGACCTCGCCGACAACCAGTGGGTGGCGCGCGACATGCTCGAACGCATGGGGCTGCGCGTGACGGTGGCAGACCATGGCGAGCAGTCGCTGCAACTGCTCGAAAAGACCCCCTTCGACCTCGTTCTGATGGATTTGCAGATGCCGCTGATGGACGGGCTCGAGACCACGCGGCGCATCCGCGAGCGCGAGGAGCTGGCCGAACTACCCATCCTGGCGATGACGGCCGCGGTGCTCGATCACGACCGGGAAGCCTGCGAGGCCGCCGGCATGAAGGGTATCGTCGGCAAGCCGATCGAACCCACGGCGTTGCTCGATGAGTTGCTCAAGTGGATCAAGCCCGCCGCCGCGCCGGCCAGCGCCACGCCGGAAGCCTTCGCATTCCCCGTGATCAGCGGCATCGACAGCGCCGACGCGGCGCGCCGGATGCTGGGCAACGCCGAACTCTTTCACCGCCTGCTGGTGGAGTCGGGCACGGCGTGCGACGCCGCGGTGCTCGCAGCACGCGCGGCGCTCGAGCGCGGTGATCGCAAGGAAGCGGCCGCTCGCATCCACGCGCTGCGCGGCATGCTGGGCAACCTGAGCGCCAACGTGGCGCTGCGGCTGGCCGAGCTGGCCGAGGCCGGCCTGCGCAGCACCGACGACCCACCACCCGCGGTGGATCTGCAGCCCCTCGACAAGCTCGTGGCCGAACTCGCCGTGGCCATCCGCGCGCATCTGGCGCTCACCCCCGAAACAGGGCCGCCGCCATGAACTCGGACCCCACCGTGTCGCCCAAGCCGCGCATCCTGATCGTCGACGACGACCCCGGCACCACCCTCGTGCTGGCCCACCTGCTGAGCGACATCGCCACCACGCAGGCGACCACGCGCGGCGCCGACGCGCTCGCTCTGGCCCTGCAGAACCGGCCCGACCTGATCCTGCTCGACATCGAGATGCCCGACATCAGCGGCTTCGCGGTGTGCGAGCAGATCAAGGCCCACCCGGATTTGCATGACACGCTGGTGCTGTTCGTCACCAGCCACGGCGAGGCACAGATCGAGGCGCAGGCGCTGTCGGTGGGCGCCATCGATTTCATCCAGAAGCCGGTGAACGCCGGCGTCGTCAGGGCGCGGGTGCGCAACTACCTCGCACTCAAGCAACAAGGCGACTTGCTGCGCCAATTGAGCACCGTCGACGGCCTGACCGGCGTGGCCAACCGGCGCGCCTTCGACATCGCGCTGAACCGCGAGTGGGCGCGCGCGCAACGCAGTGGCGAGCCCCTCGCCTTGCTGATGTGCGACATCGACGACTTCAAGCAGTTCAACGACCGCTACGGCCACCTCGCCGGCGACGCCTGCCTGCACGACGTGGCCAGCGAGCTGGCCCGCCACACGCGGCGCGCGGGCGATCTGGTGGCGCGCTACGGCGGCGAGGAATTCGCCGTGCTGCTGCCCAACGGCTCGGCCGACGACGCACGCACGCTGGGCGAGAACATCGTCGCGGCCATCGCGGCGCTGGGCATCGCCCACGCCGGCTCGCGCGTGGCGCCGCACGTCACCCTGAGCGTCGGCGCAGGCCTGATGGGCCCGCACGACCGCGCGCCGCAAGACCTCATCCGCGCCGCCGATGCCGCCCTGTACCGCGCCAAGCGATCCGGGCGCAACCGGCTGGAGATGGGCGAGCAGTGAGGGTGCGCTTGAGCCGGCCCGCGGGCATTGCTCCACGGGTGTCTCCCCGCCATTGAATGGCGGTGCGCCCCGAGCGGATCCGTCAGCGTCACGGCTTCCAAGGCGAACGAAGCCGAACGTTGAACCGGATTCCCGCAGGCCGCACCGGCGATCACATGCTGCGCCGGTACTGCCCGCCCACCTCAAACAGCGCACGGGTGATCTGCCCGAGCGAGCACACGCGCACCGCGTCCATCAACACCTCGAACACGTTGTGCTGGTCGATGGCCGCTTGCTGCAGCCGCTTGAGCATGGCTGGCGACTCGGCCGCGTGCTGCTGCCAGAAGGCGTGCAGCCGCGCGAGCTGAGACTGCTTTTCATCGTCGGTCGAGCGCGCCATCTCGATGTGCTCGGGCACCGGGTCGCCGCTGGGGTTGCGAAAGGTGTTGACGCCGACGATCGGGTATTCGCCGGTGTGCTTGAGCATCTCGTAGTGCATCGACTCTTCCTGGATCTGGCCGCGCTGGTAGCCGGTTTCCATGGCACCGAGCACGCCGCCGCGGTCGGACAACTTCTCGAATTCGGCGAGCACCGCTTCTTCGACCAACTCGGTGAGTTCTTCGATGATGAAAGCGCCCTGGCTGGGGTTCTCGTTCTTGGCCAGGCCCCACTCGCGGTTGATGATCAGCTGGATGGCCATGGCGCGGCGCACGCTGTCGGTGGTGGGCGTGGTGATGGCCTCGTCGAAGGCGTTGGTGTGCAGCGAGTTGCAGTTGTCGTAGACCGCGATCAGCGCTTGCAGCGTGGTGCGGATGTCGTTGAACTGGATCTCCTGCGCGTGCAGCGAGCGCCCGCTGGTTTGCACGTGGTACTTGAGCTTCTGGCTGCGCTCGCTGGCGCCGTAGCGATCGCGCATGGCCACCGACCAGATGCGCCGCGCCACGCGGCCGAGCACGCTGTATTCGGGGTCCATGCCGTTGCTGAAGAAAAAGCTCAGGTTGGGCGCGAAGTCATCGATCGCCATGCCGCGCGCCAGATAGGCCTCGACGAAGGTGAAGCCGTTGGACAGCGTGAAGGCGAGCTGGCTGATCGGGTTGGCGCCGGCTTCGGCGATGTGATAGCCGCTGATGCTCACCGAGTAGAAATTGCGCACCTCGTGGCGCACGAAGAACTCGGCGATGTCGCCCATCACCTTGAGGCTGAACTCGATCGAGAAGATGCAGGTGTTCTGGCCCTGGTCTTCTTTGAGGATGTCGGCTTGCACCGTGCCGCGCACCTGCGCGAGCGCGTGGGCGCGGATCGCCGCGGCCTCGGTGGCGCTCGGCTCTCGGGCGTGTTCGAGCCTGAACTTGTCGAGCTGCTGGTCGATGGCGGTGTTCATGAACATCGCGAGCACCGCGGGCGCCGGGCCGTTGATCGTCATGCTGACCGAGGTGGCGGGGTCGCACAGGTCGAAGCCCGAGTACAGCACCTTCATGTCGTCGAGCGTGGCGATGCTCACGCCCGAGTTGCCGACCTTGCCGTAGATGTCGGGGCGCAGATCGGGGTCGTGTCCGTACAGCGTGACCGAGTCGAAGGCGGTCGACAGCCGCTTGGCCGGCAGCCCTTCGCTGACCAGTTTGAAGCGCCGGTTGGTGCGAAACGCGTCGCCCTCGCCGGCGAACATGCGGGTGGGGTCCTCGCCTTCGCGCTTGAAGGCGAAGGTGCCGGCGGTGTACGGAAACGAGCCCGGCACGTTGTCGAGCAGCAGCCACTGGAGCAGCTCGCCGTGACATTCGTAGCCGGGCAGCGCCACCTTGCGCACGCGCGTGCCCGACAGGCTGGTGGTGGTCAGCGCGGTGCGGATCTCGCGCGCTTGCGGCGTGCCGGGGCGGATGGTTTGCACCCACTCGTC
Source organism: uncultured Burkholderiales bacterium (assembly GCA_903905475.1). Classification (GTDB taxonomy): domain Bacteria; phylum Pseudomonadota; class Gammaproteobacteria; order Burkholderiales; family Burkholderiaceae_C; genus PBB1. Next base: position 10,084 of record CAIVGK010000284.1, read on the forward strand.
GCCAGCGTAGGCCCGCTTGATTTCAGGCCACTGCGCGAGCAGCGTGCGGGCGTGCGCGTCGAGTCGCGCTTCGCGCCGGGTCGCGAGTGCGGCCAGCGCGGCCAGCGATTCGCCCGGCGTGGCCGGAGCCTCGCTGGCCAGCATGCGCTGGGCTGAGCGCAGCTGCTGCGCCTCGCGCGCCAGCACGGCCTGGGCATGCGCGCTGCGCTTGTAGCCGCGCACCGTGTCGCTGATCTCGGCCAGGTAGCGCGTGCGCGCCGCCGGCACGATGGGCGTTTGCTGCGCGCTGTGGCGCACCTCCACACGCGGCAGCCGGCCGGTGGCATCGGCGTGCAGGCCGCGCTCGATCAGGCGCGCCTTGAGCGCCTGGTACAGCGCGGTCACGCCGTCGTCGTTGAAGTGGCTGGCGATGGTGCCGAACACCGGCATCTGGCTCGGCATGACGTCGAACGCCTCGCGGTTGCGCTGCACCTGCTTGGACACATCGCGCAGCGCATCGGCCGCGCCGCGGCGGTCGAACTTGTTGATGGCCACCAAATCGGCGAAATCGAGCATGTCGATCTTCTCGAGCTGGCTGGCCGCGCCGAACTCGGGCGTCATCACGTAGAGCGACACGTCGACCATCGGCACGATGGCTGCGTCACCCTGGCCGATGCCAGAGGTCTCGACGACGATCAGATCGAAGCCCGCCACCTTGCACGCCGCGATCACGTCGGGCAGCGCCGCGCTGACTTCGCTGCCGGTGTCGCGCGTGGCCAGGCTGCGCATGTACACGCGCTGCGCGCTGCCCGCTGCGGCGCCGGCTGCCAGCGCCTGGCCCCACGGCGCGATCGCGTTCATGCGGATGCGGTCGCCCAGGAGCGCACCGCCGCTCTTGCGGCGCGACGGGTCGATCGAGATCACGGCCACGCGCAGGCGGTCGTCCTGATCGAGCCGCAAGCGGCGGATCAGCTCGTCGGTGAGCGACGACTTGCCAGCGCCTCCGGTGCCGGTGATGCCCAGCACCGGCACCGACGTGAGCGCAGCGCGCGCGCGCACCGACGCCACCAACGCCGCATCGGCTTCGCTGTTTTCGAGCGCGGTGATCAGTTGCGCCAGCGCGCGCCAGGCGGGCTCGTGGTGGCCGGTGATCGCCTCGATCGTGCGCGGTGCCTCGGCCGACAGGTTGCGGTCGCAGCGCATCACCATCTCGCCGATCATTCCCTGCAGCCCCATGCGCTGGCCGTCCTCGGGGCTGTAGATGCGTGTCACGCCGTAGGCCTGCAGCTCGCGGATTTCGGCCGGCACGATGACACCGCCGCCGCCGCCAAACACCTGGATGTGAGCGCCGCCGCGCTGGCGCAGCAGGTCGATCACGTACTTGAAGTATTCGACGTGCCCGCCCTGGTAGCTGCTGATCGCGATGCCTTGCACGTCTTCTTGCAGCGCGGCGGTCACCACCTCGTCGACCGAGCGGTTGTGCCCGAGGTGGATGACCTCGGCGCCCATGCTCATCAGCAAGCGCCGCATGATGTTGATCGCCGCGTCGTGGCCATCGAACAGCGAGGCCGCGGTCACGAAGCGCACCTTGTGGGTCGGCCGGTAGGCGGCCAGCGCCTTGATTGACGCGCTGAGGTCGGTCATGAGGTTTCCATCGGATTCGCAGGTGCCTGACTGTAGGCAGTTGCAGCCGCCTGCGCGCGGGCAATCGCTCACATCGAGCCCGCTTGCGAGTCAATCCGTCAACGTCACCGGGGAGACCCCAACGCGGAGCGCTTGGTCGACCATCCTATAGTCCCGGTCTATGTCAACTTGCTGAGTCCATCCATCATGCGCACCTATCCCGCCGACAGCCCGCAAGCCGTGGCTCGCGTCCTTGCACTCGTTCTACTGGCTGACGGCAACGTGTCCAAAGCCGAACTGGACGTGATCGATCGGGTGGGCGGTTTTGAGCAAGTCGGCCTCGAGCGCGACGTCATGGAAACGGTGCTGCAGAACTTCTGCGAGGACTTGCAGCAAGCGCAAGACCCGCACTGGTCAAATGCCTGTCAGATCGACCCCCGAACCGTGGATGATCTGTTGGCCGAAATCGAAGATCCCGTACTGCGCGTCTCGCTGCTGCGCTTGTGCATCGCAGTGGCTGCGGCTGACAACCATGTCGCCGATGGCGAACTCTCCGTGCTCGTCAGCGCGGCAGCGCAGTGGGGCTTGAACCACGAAATGCTCAACGTGCCACCGCCAAACACCTTGATGTAACCGCCCACGCGCTACATCAACAGATGGTTCCTCGGCGCGGGCAGCGCCGGCAGGTTCACCTCGCCGAGTGTTTCGCGCAGATTGATCTCGATCGTGTCGGCCAGCGCCTCAATCGGCAGGCCGTTCGCGTGGGTGTCAAAAGGCCGCTCCAGCTGACCCGCGAGTTCGTCGAGCCCGAAGAAGGCATAGGCGATGAGGCCCGCCACGACGGGCGACGCCCAGGCATGGGTTTCGACGTAACCGAAGGGCAGCAGCAGCAGAAATACATAGCTGGTGCGGTAGAGCAGCAACCGGTACACCAGCGGGACCGGCGTCGAGCGCAGGCGCTCGCACGCGGCCTGCACCGCGCTGAGTTCGCCGACGGTGCGGTCCAGCGTCTGGAACGAGATCTCGCC
>CAIVGK010000285.1 GCA_903905475.1 uncultured Burkholderiales bacterium
CATCAACGCATGGCGTGTCAGCGGCACGGGCCCCGAAGGCGTTGTCTGTGCAAGCGCGCCTTGCGTGTCATCAATGCCACGGGGTCTCAGGTCGGTTCGACTGCCCCTCGGGAAGGTTCATCTGCCATGAAGTCCTGTCTGCCTGTCTTGCGAGTTCTCGGCCGCGCCGCCGTGATGACGCTGTGGTTGTGCTTCGCCATGGCCCTCACGCCGGCACACGCCGCGTCGACGATCGATGAGCTGCCCGGCCGCGTCGGGCGCCTGTCGGTCGTGGAAGGCGCTGTGTGGCGATTCAGCCCCGACGAGAACCAGTGGGTCGGCGCCGAGCGCAACCGGCCGCTGACCACGGGCGATCGCCTGTCGACCGACGCGTCGGGACGCGCCGAATGGCGGGTCGGCTCGACCATCGTGCGGCTGGACTCGGGCACCGAGATCGCGCTGAGGCGCCTCGATGACGCACGCGTCCAGCTGGAACTGCAGCGCGGCTCGGTGGTCGTGCGGCTGCGCGACAACGACCGTGCCAGCGAGTTCGAGCTGGTCACCGCCGAGGGCAGTTTTCGCACCGGCCGCGCCGGTCAGTACCGGTTCGATCGCCAGGGCGACCACAGCCAGGCCACGGTATTCAGCGGCCAGGTGCAGTTCACCGGCCGCAGTCAGGCGCTGACGATCGACAGCGGCCAGCGCGCCGAGTTCTTCGTTGGGACCAGTGGGCGGGTCCAGTACGCGATCGTCGACCCGGTGGCCGACGCCTTCAGCGCCTGGAACGATCAGCGCGACCGCGCCGATCGCAGCGTCTTGCAGTCGTACGTGTCGCCCGAGATGACGGGCGCCGAAGAGCTCGACCGCTACGGCCGCTGGTCGCAGGACCCCGAGTACGGGCCGCTGTGGTTTCCGCAGGACGTCGGCCCGGGCTGGGCGCCTTACACCATGGGCCGCTGGCTGTGGGTCGAGCCCTGGGGCTGGACCTGGGTGGACGCCGCACCGTGGGGCTTCGCGCCGTTCCACTACGGCCGCTGGGTGCAGCGCGGCTCCAGGTGGGGCTGGGCGCCGGGGCGCTACGAGCATCGCCCGGTCTACGCGCCCGCGCTGGTCGGCTGGGTCGGCGGCCCGCCGCCGCACCGCCCGGGCGTCGACATCAACATCTCGATCGGCCGCGGCGGACCGCGCAACTGGTACCCGCTGGGCCCGCGTGACCACCACGAGCGTTGGCGGCGCGAAGACCCGCGCGATTCGCGCTTTGAACGTGACCGGGAGCGTGATCGCAACCGCGACGGGCGCGACGCGCGTCAGCCCCGACCGGCCGAGCGTGCGCTGACGCCACCGCCGCGCGCTGACCAGGGTCGCGGTGCGCCCCACGAGATCAGCACGTTGCCGCCTGCCGGTGCTGCCGGGCGCGACGCAGGGGTCGCACCGCCGCTGCCCAACCGGCCCCGCGAGGACGATCGCCGCGACCGCAGGCCCCCCGAGCGCGTTCCCGGGCCCGAGGATCGGCTCGCCGTGCCTGCGCCCCGTGCGCCGGGTCTGGCGCCTCCCGTGGCGCCGCAGGTCATGCCGCCATCCGGCGGGTTGACGCCTCCCGTGCCGGATCGCCCGCGCCAAGAGGAGCGGCGCGACCGGCGCCCGAGCGAGCGCGCCCCGGGCTTCGAAGCGCCGCCCGCGGCGGCGCCGAGCCGCGCGCCGGTGTTCAACCCGCCGCCTGCACCTCAGGTGATGCCGCCCATGGCGCCACCGGCTGCGCCGCCCGTCGTGGCCCCCCGCGGCGCGATCAATCCGCCCGCCCGCGTCGAGCCGCCACCCGCGCCGCCACCTCGCGTGATGCCGCCCCCGCCACCACCGCCTGCGTCGCCGCGCGAGGTGGAACAGCGTCGGCCGGAGCCTGTGCGCGGGATGGAGCGGCGCCGCCCCGAGCCGTCGCGTGACGAGGCCGATCCGCGTCGGCAGCGCCCCGAGCCGGTGTTTCCCAACGGGCCTGCCGACGCGGAACGCGAGCGCCGCCGCGCGAACTGACGCCGGGCGGCGCGCGCCGGGTGCGCCGTCAGCGCAACAGCGGCTTGAGCGCCGGCCACACGGTGGCGGCCATCTTCGGGTGCGCGCTGGCCCGCGGGTGGATGCGGTCGGCCTGGAACTCGGCCTCGCCCACGCCGTCGAGCAGCGAAGGCACCAGCGAGGCGCCTTCGGCCTTGGCCACGGCGACGAACAGCGCGGCGAGGTCGTCGGTGTAGCGCCGGCCGTAGTTCGGCGGCACCTGAATGCCCACGATCAGCACCTTGGCGCTGGCGGCCTTGGCCGCACGGGTCATCTCGGTGAGGTTGCGCTGGGTGTCGGCCAGCGGCAAACCGCGCAGCGCGTCGTTGCCGCCCAGCTCGAGGATCACGTGCGTGGGGCGGTGCTGCTTGAGCAGCGCGCCGAGGCGTGACAAGCCACCGGCGGTGGTGTCACCGCTGATGCTGGCGTTGACCACGCGCGCCGACAGGCGTTCGAGATCGAGCCGCTGCTCGAGCAGCGCCACCCAGCCGCTGCCGCGCGGCAAGCCGTATTCGGCCGACAGGCTGTCGCCCACCACCAGCACCGTGTGGCGCGGGGCGCGCGGGATGGCGCTCGCCACGGCCAGCAGCGGCGATTGCCCCTGCGCGGCCCAAGGCAGCGCGGCCAGCCCTGCCAGCGCGGTACAGTGAAACGCACGGCTCAACACACCCCGACGCGCAGCGCTCATCGAAGCCGCGGGCCGCGTTGTTTTTCTGGTTGCTGGTTTTCCTGGCTCACTCATGTCTGACCCCATCATCGCTGTCGATCGCATCACCAAGCAGGTGCCAGATCCCGGCGGAGCGCTGACCATCCTGCACGAAGTCAGCTTCGAGCTGCAGCGCCAGCAATCGGTGGCCATCGTGGGCGCCTCGGGCTCCGGCAAGAGCACGCTGCTGTCGATCATCGCCGGACTCGACACGCCCACCAGCGGCAGCGTGCGGCTGGCCGGCATCGACTTGTTCAGCCTCGACGAAGACGCCCGCGCGGCAGTGCGCGCGCAGCATGTGGGCTTCGTGTTCCAGAGCTTTCAGCTGCTGGGCAACCTGAGCGCGATCGAAAACGTGATGCTGCCGCTGGAACTGCAAGGCCGCCACGATGCGCGTGCGCGGGCCACCGAAATGCTCGAGCGCGTCGGGCTGGGCAACCGGCTGCGCCACTACCCGCGGGTGCTGTCGGGCGGCGAGCAGCAGCGCGTGGCGCTGGCGCGCGCGTTCATCGTGCGACCGGCGCTGCTGCTGGCCGACGAGCCCACCGGCAGCCTGGACTTCGCCACCGGCGAGCGGGTGATGGACTTGATGTTCGAGCTCAACCGCGAGAGTGCGACCACGCTGGTGCTGGTGACGCACGACCGCGCCGTGGCGGCGCGCTGCGATCGCCAACTGCGCATCGAAGCGGGCCGCGTGGAGCTCGGCGAGTAGTCGCCCCGTCACCACGCGGTTGGCCGGTTTACTCGGCGAACTTGTAGTCGGTCTTGGTGCGGGCGCGGATGTCGTCGCGGAACTTGGCCATCTTCAGCTGCGAAATGCGCTGCTGGATTTGCGGCTTGATCTCGTCGAGCGACTGCACCTTGGCTTCGCGCGTGTCGTCGAGCCGGATGATGTGGAAGCCGAATTGCGACTTCACCGGCGCGTCGGTCATCTCGCCCTTCTTGAGCTTGGTCATGGCCTGCGAGAACTCGGGCACATAGGCCGCGGCGTTCGCGAAGTCGAGGTCGCCGCCGTTGGCGCCTGAGCCGGTGTCCTTCGAGTTCTTCTTGGCCAGGTCTTCGAAGCTGGCGCCGCCCTTGATCTGAACGATCAGCGCCTTGGCCTCGGCTTCGGACTCGACCAGGATGTGGCGGGCGCGGTACTCGACGCCGGCCGACTGCAACTTGAACTTGTCGTACTCGCCCTTGACGTCGGCATCGGTCACCGGGTTGGCTTCCTGGAACTGGGTGAACAGCTCGCGGATCAGGATGGTCTGGCGCGCAAATTCCATCTGCATCTTGTAGTCGCCGGTGGCAGTGAGGCCGCGCTTTTCGGCTTCTTGCACGAACATCTCGCGCAGCACGATTTCATCGCGCACCTGCGCTTCGAGCGCGGCGGTCTTGGGCTGGCCCTGCTTGGTGACTTGCACCATCAGCGCGTCGTAGCGGGCCTTGGGCACGGCCTTGCCGTTGACGATGGCCACGTTCTGGGCCAGCGAGGGCAGCGGGGCGAGCAGCGCCACGGCGAGGGTGGCCAGTGCCAGGGAGGAGAACGGCTTGTTCATGGGGAGGAGACTTTCAACTCGGAGGGTTGGACGGCAGCGTGTGGGCGGTCGGACACCGTCGCAGCGTTGCCGGGAAGATTGGCGCCCAGGCGCCGTGGGGAAAGGGTCAAGTATGGCCACCCGCCGTGACGATGGCGGCATCGGCCGGGGATCGGGCGTCGATGACCAGGGCGTGGATGCCCGAGCGCATCTCGCCTTGCAGCGCGTCGTAGACCAGACGGTGGCGAGCCACCCGGTTCAGCCCGGTGAAGCGCTCGCTGGTCAGTCGCACGGTGTAGTGACGGCCTTCGCGTGCCCCGGCGTGGCCGGCGTGCAGGTGGCTGTCGTCTTGCACTTCGAGTTGCGTGGGCTGCAAGGCGGCCGTCAGCACGCGCTCGATGTCGGTGGATGAAACGCTCATGGTGTCAGGGGGCCGGTGGTGCGGCATCGCTGCCGTCGTTTTCGATGTGGCGGCTCAGGTACAGGCCCTGCGCGATCATGAAGGCGATCATCAGCCCCATGCCACCGAACAGCTTGTAGCTGACCCAGATGTCGGTGGGAAAGTTGTAGGCCACGTACAGGTTGATCACGCCCATGGTGGTGAAAAAACCGCACCACAGCCAGTTGAGCCGCGTCCAGATGGCGGCCGGCAGCTTGACTTGTTCGCCCATCAGCTTGAGCAGCAAGTTCTTGCCGAACAAGGTGGCGCTGCCCCACAACGCCAGCGCCATGGCCCAGTACAGCACGCTGGGCTTCCACTTGATGAAGTTCTCGTTGTGAAACCAGATGGTCGCCCCACCGAGCACCACCACCAGCGTCAGACTCACCCACAGCATCGTGTCGACCTTCTTGCCGCGGGCCACCAGCCACGCCACTTGCAGTGCGGTGGCGACGATCACCACCACGGTCGACAGCAGCACGGGGGCTTCCTTCACGCCGACCACACCGCCCGAGACGATGAAGCCGAAATGCTCGGAGGCGAACGCCGCCGCCCAGTCCTTGTGCGACTCGGCGTACTTGAAGGTGCCAAAGAACAGGAAGATCGGCAGGAAATCGAGCAGGAGTTTCATCAGCGCTGGCCCGTCAGTCCGGGGTCTTGAAATCGATCGATGCCGAATTGATGCAAAAGCGCTCTCCGGTGGGTGCCGGCCCGTCGTTGAACACATGACCCAGGTGCGAGCCGCAACGGTTGCAGCGCACCTCGACGCGCACCATGCCGTGGCTGCGATCGACGAGGCGTTCGACAACCGTGGCGTTGATGGGTTCCGAATAACTCGGCCAGCCGCAGCCCGCGTCGAACTTGCTGCCAGCCGCGAACAGCGGCGTGCCGCAGCCGATGCACTGGTAGCTGCCGGGCTCGAAGTGGTCCCAGTACTTGCCGGTGAAGGCGCGTTCGGTGCCGCCCTGGCGGGCAACCGCGTACTGCTCGGCGTCGAGCTGCGCGCGCCATTCGGCGTCGGTCTTGCGGATCTCGCGGGGGGAGTCGTCGTTCATGTCAGGGGCCTCGCCGCCGAGGGGTCAAGACGAGCAAGACACCGAGAGGTGCTGCGCCCACTCGGGCGGAAAGTCGGCATCGGCCGTGCCGTCGAGCGCGTCATTGAACGGGTCTTGCAACACGCCGAGCAGCCGATTCACTTCAGAGAAATCACCGGCTTGCGCCTGGCGGATAGCCGCTTCGGCCAGGTGGTTGCGCAGCACCACGGCCGGGTTGGTGAGCTTCATCGCGGCGCAGCGCTCGGCGTCCACGCTGTCTTCGGCGCGCAGCCGCTCGCCGTAGGCCTTGGCCCACAACTCGCTGAACTTGCGGTCCTTGAACAGGGCCGTCACGCTGCTGTTGTCGGCGCCTTCGGCCGAGTTGAAACCAGCCAACCGGCGGAACAAGAGGGTGTGGTCGGTGCGCTCGTAGGCCATCTGCTTGAGCAGCCAGTCGATCAGGCCGGCATCGCCAGGCTGCGTGGTCGTCAGGCCGCACTTGGCGCGCAGTCGGCGGCGCATCTCGTCGGCGTAGATGGGCTTGTAGATCTCGATGGCGTCGAGCGCTTGGTTGGCGTGCACGATCAGCGGCATCAGGCTTTGCGCCAGCGCGTGCAGGTTCCACAACGCCACGCTGGGCTGGCGCGCGAACGCATAGCGGCCTTGGCGATCGGTGTGGTTGCAGATGTGACCCGGGTCGTAGGCATCCAGAAAACCGAACGGCCCGTAGTCGATGGTCAGCCCGAGGATCGACATGTTGTCGGTGTTCATCACGCCGTGGCAAAAACCCACGGCCTGCCACTGCGCCATCACCTCGGCGGTGCGCATGGCCACGACCTTGAGCAGCGCCACGGCAGGCACCGGTGCGTGGCGGCACTCGGGGTAGTGGTGGTCGATCACGAAGTCGACCAGCCGTTGCAGCGCTTCGGGGCCGTCGGCCTGCGCGAAGTGCTCGAAGTGACCGAAGCGGATGAAGCTCGGCGCCACGCGGGTCACCACGGCAGCGGTTTCCAGCTGCTCGCGCAGCACCGGCAGCGGCGAGCCGGTGACGCACAGCGCACGCGTGGTCGGGATGCCCAGACCGTGCATCGCCTCGGAGCACAGGAACTCGCGGATCGACGAGCGCAGCACGGCGCGTCCGTCGCCAGTGCGCGAATACGGTGTTTGCCCGGCGCCCTTGAGCTGCAATTCCTGCACGCCTGAGGGCGTGTCGATCTCGCCCAGCCACAGCGCACGGCCGTCGCCGAGCTGGCCGGCCCACACGCCGAACTGGTGGCCGCTGTAGACGCTGGCCAGCGGGCGCATGCCCGGCCACAGCGCATTGCCGCTGAGCACCTCGAGCGCGTTCCAGTCCGAGCGCTCGGCCCAGTCGGCGGGCAGCCCGAGCAACTCGGCGCACGACGCGCTGCGGGCGATCCAGTGCGGCGCCGGCACCGGCTGTGGCGCCAGTTCGGTGTGGTGTTCGGTGCCGAGTTCGAGGAAGCGGTTGCGCCAGTTCCAGGCCGGGCCGGTGGTCAGGGTCTGCGGCGCGGCCGCGGGGGTGCGTGTTGAATTCATGGCCGGCAGTGTATTCACCGATCGGTACGGGCTTTGTCGTGGGGCCTTGCTACGCTCGCCCACCACGCCTCGTTTTTCATTGCCATGTCCAAGGACCGAACCGAATGATCCGTCACATCGTCATGTGGAGCCTGCACCAGCCGGCCGATGCCCCGCGCTTCAAGGCGCTTCTGGATTCTTGCGCGAGCCTGGTACCGGGCATCGTCGAGTTCGACGTCGGCATCCGCCGCGACGCCCTCGAAGCCAATGTCGATGTGGTGCTGGTGTCGGCCTTCACCGATGCCGCGCAGCTCGACGCCTACCAGCACCACCCGCGCCACCAGGAAGTCGCCGTGCAGCTCGGCGCCATGCGCGCGGGGCGCCACGTGCTCGACTTCGAGTTCGACACCTCGGCCGGCGCGCTTTGATCGGTCGGATGGATCGCGCGCGGGGGCGTTGGGGTGCGCTGCATCGCTCGGGGCGAAACGTGATGGCGCGTTGCGGTCTGGGCGCGCTGTGGCCATTGGCGGCCGCGCTGTTCACCCTGCCGTCGCTCGGGGTTGCGGCAGGTGCCGCGGCGGTCGCCGATGCGCCACACGAAGCCACCCCGTTTGTCTTCGCGGTGCCGCGCAGCGCCGCGGCCGTGGCCGCCGGGTGCGCCGCGATGCTGGCTGACTTGCGGCGCTCGCAGGCGCGTCTGGCGCAAGCCAGCGAGCCGCCCACGGCCGCGCTGCTCGGCGAACTCGATGCCATGACCCGGCGCGAGGAAGACACGCTCGGTCCGCTGGGCGTGCTCGCGGCGGTCAGCCCGCGCAAGGCGATCCGCGATGCGGCCGAAGCCTGCGAGCGCGAGCACGAGGCGTTTTCCGCGCGCTTGTGGCAAGACGCGGCGGTCCACGCCCGGCTGCAGCAGGTGAGAGCGGCCGACGACATCGACCGGCGCCAACTGCGCGAGGCGCTCGATGACTTCGCCGACGCCGGCGTGGCGCTGCCGGGCGATCGCCAGCAGCGCGTGCGCGAGCTGCGCGAAGAAATCACGCAGCTGACGCAGCGCTTCGAGCGCCGGCTGCGCGAAGACCGCACGCAACTGACCTTTACCGAGGCCGAGCTGGCCGGCGTGCCGAGCGACGTGTGGCGGCGCGCGCCACGCGATGCGCAGGGCCGATTCCGCTTGGGTCTGGCGCAAGCCACGGTGTTTCCGCTGCTCGAGCACGCCACGCGATCGGCCACGCGCGAGCGGATGTGGCGCGCTTTCTTGTCGCAAGGCGGGAGCGACAACATCAAAACGCTGGCCGCGCTTGCGCAGGCGCGGCGCGAACTGGCGCAGCAGTTCGGCTTCGAGTCGCACGCCGACTTCGTGCTGCGCCGGCGCATGGCGCACAGCCAGGCCGAGGCGCAGGCGTTTTTGGCCACCGTGAAGGACGCCGTGCGCCAGCGCGAGCGGTCCGATCTGGCCGAGCTGCGCGCCGAAAAAGCGCGGCACTTGCACCAGCCGATCGACGACACGGTGATCCAGCGCTGGGACGTGGCGTTCTATTCCGAACGGTTGCGCCGCGCCCGCTACGCGGTCGATCAGGAGCAGTTCCGGGCGTACTTTCCGCCCGAGGCCAGCTTGCGCCTGGTGTTCGCGCTGGCCGAGCGGCTGTTGGGCGTGAGCGTCGCGCCGCTGGTGCAGCGCGAGCCGCTGTGGCACCGCGATGCGCGCGGCTACGTGATCAGCGACACGCGCACGAAGGCGCTGCTCGGCACGCTGTTCGTCGATCTGTATCCGCGCGCCGACAAGTTCAATCACGCCGCGGTGTGGAGCTTTCGCAATGCGTCCACGCTGGCCGGGCGGCGCCCGGCGGCCGCAATGGTCGTCAACGTCAATCGCCAGGGGCTGACGCTCGACGAGCTGGAGACCTTGCTGCACGAGTTCGGCCACGCGTTGCACTCGCTGCTGTCGAACACGCGCTACGCCGCGCAAGGCGGCACCAACGTTCAGCTCGACTTCGTGGAGGCGCCCTCGCAGATGCTCGAGGACTGGGTCTACGACCCGCAGGTGCTCGCGCTGATGGCGCCGTGGTGCGCGTCGTGCCCCACGCTGCCTGCAGCGCTGCTGGCGCAAGCGCGTGCCGCGCGCGACTTCGGCAAGGGCA
>CAIVGK010000286.1 GCA_903905475.1 uncultured Burkholderiales bacterium
CGTCATCAGCTGGATGGCGTCCTGGCCGGCTTGCGCCTGGTTGTCGCCGGCCTCGAGCGAGGCGTGCGTCAGGAAGGCGGCCAGCGGCGACATGATCTCGCCGGTTTCGGCATCGGGCGTGGTGATCAGCGAGGCGATGCCACCGGCGGCACCCGGCGAGGCCGCCGCGCCCGGCTCGACGCCCAGCCCCGACAGCACTTTCGTCAGTTCGGCGTCGGCCGTGTCGGACGGTGGCACCGGCGTCGAGAACTCATCGACCGGCAGCGCCACCGCGTCCTTGCCAAAGCCTTCTTGGGTGACGAAGGCCTCGGCGGCGTTGACCAGTTCGTCCAGGTTTTCGAGCCGGTCCTGGCCTTCCTTGTCGGTGCGATAGAAGTGCAGCAGCCCCGAGGCCTCGAGCATGTGCTCGATGATTTCGCGCAGCGTGAGGCCGCGCGTGGCGTCGCGCATCGCATCGACCAGCGCCACGAAGCCCTGCACGTTGCCGCCGCCCTTGCCGGCCACCGCGCCCACGCTTTGGTACAGGCTGCGCCCGCTCGCGCGTGCGGCGTCTTGCAGCAGCTCGATGGTGCGCGCGCCGATGCCGCGGGTCGGGAAGTTGACCACCCGCAAGAAGCTGGTGTCGTCGTTCGGGTTCTCGATCAGGCGCAAGTAGCCCAGTGCGTGCTTGACCTCGGCGCGCTCGAAAAAGCGCAGCCCGCCATAGACCTTGTACGGAATGCCCGCGTTGAACAGCGCGCTTTCGATCACCCGGCTTTGCGCGTTGCTGCGGTACAGCAGCGCGATGTCGCGCCGCGGCGTGCCTTCGCGGTGCAACTGGCGCGCTTCTTCGAGGAACCACTGCGCTTCGGCGAAATCGCTGGTGGCTTCGAACACGCGCACCGGCTCGCCGGGGCCCGCCTCGGTGTGCAAGTTCTTGCCCAGGCGGCGCGAGTTGCGCGAGATCAGCTCGTTGGCCGCATCGAGGATGTGCCCGTAGCTGCGGTAGTTGCGCTCGAGCTTGATGACCTGCTGCACCTGGAACTCGCGCTCGAAGTCGGCCATGTTGCCGACCTGCGCGCCGCGAAAGGCGTAGATGCTCTGGTCGTCGTCGCCCACGGCCAGCACCGCGCAGCCGTTGGGCCCGGGCGGGCCGGCGAACATCTTGAGCCAGGCGTACTGCAGCCGGTTGGTGTCCTGGAATTCGTCGACCAGGATGTGCCGAAAGCGCCGCTGGTAGTGCTCGCGCAAGCTGGGCTGGTCGCGCATCAGCTCGTAGGTGCGCAGCATCAGCTCGGCGAAGTCGACCACGCCTTCGCGCTGGCACTGGTCCTCGTAGGCCTGGTAGATCTGCACCAGCACGCGGCTTTGCTCATCGCGCACGTCCACGTCCTTCGGGCGCAGGCCTTCTTCCTTTTGCGCGGCGATGAACCAGGTGGTGGCCTTGGGCACGAAGCGCTCCTCGTCGAGCTTCATGCCCTTGATGACGCGCTTGACGGCGGACAGCTGATCGGCCGAATCGAGAATCTGGAAGCCCTGCGGCAGCGCCGCGAGCTTCCAGTGCGCGCGCAAGAAGCGGTTGCACAGCCCGTGGAAGGTGCCCACCCACATGCCGCGCACGGGAATCGGCAGCATGGCGCTCAGCCGCGTGAGCATTTCCTTGGCGGCCTTGTTGGTGAAGGTCACGGCCAGCACGCCGCCCGGCGCGAGCTGCCCGGTCTGGATCAGCCAGGCGATGCGGGTGGTCAGCACGCGCGTCTTGCCCGAGCCGGCACCGGCCAGGATCAGCGAGGGGCGCGGCGGCAGCGTGACCGCGGCGAGCTGCTCGGGGTTGAGCCCGCGCAGCACGCCCTCGGCGGTGGGCAGCGCGGGTCGCTCATCGGCCGTGATCTCGCCGGAGGCGTCGAACGGCGAGGCGCTGGGGCCATCTTCTTCAAACAGGGGGATCGAAGGGTCGTCGTGCGGGGCGACGCCGGGGGACTCTGAGGGGCGGGGCATCGAAGCATTCTAGGAGCCGCCTCCTACAATCCGCCCTCTGTTTTCGTGCTCTCAGGCGACCGTTTTCGCGGCGCTCTACCCGGTGTCCCCATGACCGAACTGGCCAAGTCTTTCGAACCCGCCGACATCGAAGCCCACTGGGGCCCGCTGTGGGAAAAAAGCGGTGTCTACGAACCCACGCTCGACGCGGCCAAGCCGTCGTTCTCGATCCAGCTGCCGCCGCCCAACGTGACGGGCACGCTGCACATGGGCCATGCGTTCAACCAGACGATCATGGACAGCCTCACGCGCTACCACCGCATGCGCGGCTTCAACACGCTGTGGGTGCCGGGCACCGACCACGCCGGCATCGCCACGCAAATCGTGGTGGAGCGTCAGCTGCAAGAGCAGGGACAAAGCCGCCACGACCTCGGCCGCAAGAACTTCGTCGCCCGCGTGTGGGACTGGAAGGAGCAGTCGGGCTCGACCATCACGCAGCAGATGCGCCGCATGGGCGACAGCGTGAGCTGGCCGCACGAGTACTTCACGATGGACGACAAGCTGTCCAAGGTGGTCACCGACACCTTCGTGCAGTTGCACGAGCAGGGCCTGATCTACCGCGGCAAGCGGCTGGTCAACTGGGACCCGGTGCTCAAGAGCGCGGTGTCCGACCTCGAGGTCGAGAGCGAGGAAGAAGACGGCTCGCTGTGGCACATCCGCTATCCCTTGGCCGATGGTTCGGGCGATCTGGTGGTCGCCACCACCCGGCCCGAGACCATGCTCGGCGACGTGGCGGTGATGGTGCACCCCGAAGACGAGCGCTACAGCGCGTTGATCGGCAAGCAGGTCACGCTGCCGCTGTGCGGCCGCACCATTCCGGTCATCGCCGACGACTACGTTGATCGCGCCTTCGGCACCGGCGTGGTCAAGGTGACACCCGCGCACGATGTGAACGACCATGCGGTCGGCCAGCGGCACGGCTTGCCGATCATCGGCGTGCTCACGCTCGATGCGGCGATCAACGACAACGCGCCCGAGGTCTATCGCGGGCTCGACCGCTTCGTCGCGCGCAAGCGCATCGTGGCCGACCTCGACGCGCAGGGTTTCCTGGTCGAGGTGAAAAAGCACAAGCTGATGGTGCCGCGCTGCGCGCGCACCGGCCAGGTCATCGAGCCGATGCTCACCGACCAGTGGTTCGTGGCCATGACCAAGGCCGGCCCCGACGGCAAGAGCATCGCGCAAAAGGGGATCGATGCGGTCGCCAACGGCGCCGTCAAGTTCGTGCCCGAGCAGTGGGTCAACACCTACGACCAGTGGATGAAGAACATCACCGACTGGTGCATCTCGCGTCAGCTGTGGTGGGGCCATCAGATCCCGGCCTGGTACGGCACCGGTGGTGAGTTGTTCGTCGCGCGCAGCGAAGACGAAGCGCGTGCCAAGGCCAGCGCGGCCGGCTACACGGGCGAATTGACGCGCGACGAAGACGTGCTCGACACTTGGTACTCGTCGGCGATGGTGCCGTTTTCGTCGCTGGGCTGGCCCGAGCCCACGAAGGAAATGGACCTGTTCCTGCCGTCGAGCGTGCTGGTCACCGGCTACGACATCATCTTCTTCTGGGTCGCCCGGATGATCATGATGACCACGCACTTCACCGGGCGTGTGCCGTTCCACCACGTCTACATCCACGGCCTGGTGCGCGACGCGCAGGGCAAGAAGATGAGCAAGTCCGAGGGCAACGTGCTCGACCCGGTGGACCTGATCGACGGCATTGCGCTGTCACCGCTGCTCGACAAGCGCACCGTGGGGCTGCGCAAGCCCGAGACCGCGCCGCGCGTGCGCAAGGACACCGAAAAGGAGTTCCCCGACGGCATTCCGGCGTTCGGCGCCGACGCGCTGCGCTTCACCTTCGCGTCGCTGGCCAGCCTGGGGCGCAGCATCAACTTCGACAGCAAGCGCTGCGAGGGCTACCGCAACTTCTGCAACAAGCTGTGGAACGCCACGCGCTTCGTGCTGATGAACTGCGAGGGCCAGGACTGCGGGCTCGACCCTCACTCGAAATCGCAATGCGGTGCCGGCGATGGCACGACACCACCGTACCTGAGCTTCTCGCAGGCCGACCGCTGGATCACCAGCGAGCTGCAGCGCGTGGAAGCCGCGGTCGCGCAGGGCTTTGCCGACTACCGGCTCGACAACGTGGCCGGCGCCATCTACTCGTTCGTGTGGGACGAGTACTGCGACTGGTACCTCGAGATCGCCAAGGTCCAGGTGCAAACCGGCGACGAGGCCGCCCAACGCGCCACCCGCCGCACGCTGATCCGGGTGCTCGAGACCGTGCTGCGGCTGCTGCACCCGATCACGCCGTTCATCACCGCCGAGCTGTGGGAGCGCGTGGCGGTGGTGGCGCACCGCAAGGTCGCCGGGTCGGCTGACAGTCTGGTCACCGCGCCCTACCCCGAGGCGCAACCCGACCGCATCGACGCGAACGCCGACGCCTGGGTCGCGCAGCTCAAGGGCATGGTGGGCGCGTGCCGCCGGCTGCGCAGCGAGATGAGCCTGTCGCCCGACAAGCGCGTGCCGCTGATGGCACTGGGCGATGCCGCTTTCGTGCAGGCGGCCACCGGGCTGCTCAAAGCGCTGGCCAAGGTGTCCGACGTGCAGGTGCACACCGACGAGGCGGCCTATGCGCAGGCCACGCTGAACTCGCCGGTGGTTGAGTTCGGCGGCACCCGGCTCGCACTGCACGTCGAGATCGACGTGGCGGCCGAGACCGAGCGCCTCAGCAAGGAGATCACCCGGCTCGACGGCGAGATCACCAAGGCGAGCGCCAAACTGGCCAATGAGGGCTTCGTGGCGCGCGCGCCAGCGGCCGTGGTGGCTCAAGAGCGCCAGCGGATTGCCGAATTCACCGCCACACGCGACCGACTGCAAGCTCAGGTGCTGAGGCTGACATCCACGACGTAGACCTTTTCACCGGGGTCGCTCATCGGGCGAGCGCTAGGCAGGCATTGCCGTTTGGCAATTTGACTGTCAAACACGCGTGTGAGAATGAATCGAACACAAGGACCGCGCCGTGATAGCACCTCAAATGAAGATCAACAAAGCCGTGTTTCCCGTGGCCGGCATGGGCACGCGTTTCCTGCCCGCCACCAAGGCGCAGCCCAAGGAAATGTTGACCATCGTCGACAAGCCGCTGATCCAGTACGCGGTCGAAGAGGCCTACGAGGCGGGCATCCGCCAGATGATCTTCGTCAACGGGCGCAGCAAGCGCGCGATCGAGGACCACTTCGACACCGCCTATGAGCTCGAGGCCGAGCTCGAGGCCGCCGGCAAGAACGAGCTGCTGGAGCTGGTGCACACGATCAAGCCGCACGACATGGAGTGCATCTACATCCGTCAGGCCAAGGCCTTTGGTCTGGGCCACGCGGTGCTGTGCGCGCAAAGCGTGGTGGTCAACGAACCGTTCGCCGTGCTGCTCGCCGACGACTTGATGGTGGGATCACCACCGGTGCTCAAGCAGATGGTCGAGCGTTTCGCCGACTGGCAGGCCTCGATCATCGCGGTGCAGGAAGTGCCCGAAGAACACACCAGCCGCTACGGCATCGTGGCCGGCACGCCGGTCAACGACCGCATGATGGACGTGACGCAGATCGTCGAAAAACCCAAGCCCGAGAACGCGCCGTCACGCCTGGGCGTGGCCGGTCGCTACATCCTGACGCCAGGGGTGTTTCGCGAAATCGCCAACCAGCCGCGCGGCGTGGGTGGCGAGATCCAGCTCACCGACGGCATCGCCGGGCTGATGCGCCGCGAGAAGGTGTTTGCCTTGCGCTACGAAGGTCGCCGCTATGACTGCGGCAGCAAGGAAGGCTTCCTCGAGGCCAATGTCGAACTGGCCCTGGCCCACCCGAAGCTGGGTCCGGGCTTTCGCGACTACCTCAAGACCTTGACGCTGTGAGGCTTCAGCGCCTGCGCAGCACGTGCACGAACTCGTCGTGCCACTCGAGTTGCTCGACGAGTTCATTGCCCGTCTGCTTGGCGAAGGCCTGAAAGTCGCGCATCGAATTCGGGTCGGTGGACACCACCTGCAGCAACTCGCCGCTGGCCATGTCAGACAGCGCCTTCTTGGCCTTCAAGATGGGCAACGGGCAGTGCAGACCACGGGTGTCGAGTTCGATGTGGGCGGGTTTCATGCGGCACGGGCTCCAGAGGGCAACAGCAATTCTAGAAGCGTGGTGGCGGCGTTTGCCTCGGCGGATCAGACCGGAAACACGCCTGTCGACAGGTAGCGATCGCCGCGGTCGCACACGATGAACACGATGGTCGCGTTGTCGACCCTGCGCGCCAGTTCCAGCGCCACCCAGCAAGCGCCAGCCGCCGAGATGCCGGCGAAGATGCCTTCGTCGCGCGCCAGCCGCCGCGCCATTTCCTCGGCATCGACCTGGCTGACCTGCACGATCTCGTCGACGTGGGTCGGGTCGTAGATCTTGGGCAGGTAGGCCTCAGGCCATTTGCGTATGCCCGGAATGCGCGATCCCTCGCTGGGCTGCGCGCCGATGATGCGCACCGCCGGGTTCATTTCCTTCAGGTAGCGAGACACGCCGGTGATGGTGCCGGTGGTGCCCATGGCGCTCACGAAATGCGTGACCTGGCCAGCGGTGTCGCGCCAGATCTCGGGGCCGGTGGTCTCGTAGTGAACGCGCGGGTTGTCGGCATTGGCAAACTGATCGAGCACCACGCCCTTGCCGTCGCGTTGCAGTTGATCGGCCAGATCACGTGCGTGCTCCATGCCGCCCGAGCGCGGCGTGAGCATCAGCTCGGCGCCGAAGGCGCGCATCGTTTGCGCACGCTCGATCGACAGGTCCTCCGGCATGATCAGCAGCATGCGGTAGCCGCGAATGGCGGCTGCCATGGCCAGCGCGATGCCGGTGTTGCCCGAGGTGGCTTCGATCAGCGTGTCGCCCGGCTTGATCTGGCCACGCTCTTCGGCGCGTCGGATCATGCTGATGGCCGCACGGTCCTTCACCGAGCCGGCGGGGTTGTTGCCCTCGAGCTTGCCGAGGATCACATTGCCGCGCCGCTGGCCATCGACGCCCGGCAAGCGGGCGAGCCGCACCAGCGGGGTGTGGCCGATCAGGTCTTCGAGCGAGAAGTAAACGGGTTGCTTCTTGGCCATGCAAACTCGCAACAAAGGGGCGTGTGGTTTGCGCTTGGCACTGCGGCATTGCACCGCACGGGCAAACACTGAAAAAAGATCGGGTGGTGCCTCGGGTCGGAATCGAACCGACACTCCTTGCGGAACGGGATTTTGAGTCCCGCGCGTCTACCAATTCCGCCACCGAGGCCTCACGCGAGCGGCGATTATGCCCGCGCTTTGGGGTTACGCTCGCGACTCATTTTCGAAGACACAGGATCTCTTGCATGCCCCCGATGCCACCCATCACCCGAGCGCTGTTGCTGATCAACGTCGCGGCCTATTGCATCGGGCTCTTCTTGGGGCCGTGGTTCACCCGGCTGCTGGCGTTGTGGCCGCTGGAGTACGGGTTCTTGCCGTGGCAGGTGGGCACTTACGCTTTCCTGCATGGCAGCGTGGGGCACCTGTTTTTCAACATGCTCGGGCTGTGGATGTTCGGCTCCGAACTGGAACGTCTGTGGGGTCGCCAGCGCTTCATGCAGTTCTATGCCGCCAGCGTGCTGAGCGCCGCGGTCGTGCAGTTGCTGGTGAACTGGCTGCTGGGTTCGATGGTCCCGACGGTGGGCGCCTCGGGTGGCCTGTTCGGGCTGCTGCTGGCCTACGGCATGACCTACCCCAACCGAACCATCGTGCCGCTGATCCCGCCGATCCCGATGAAGGCCAAGGTCTTCGTGGCGATCTACGGCGGGCTCGAGCTGCTGATGGGCGTGACCGGCTCGGCTTCGGGCGTGGCGCACTTCGCGCACCTGGGCGGCATGCTCGGCGGCTTTCTGATGCTGCGCTACTGGCGCGGCCAGTCGCCGTTCTCGGGCCGCCGGCGCTGAGCGCCCGCGGCGCGGCGGCTCACAGGCCGTCGCGCACCGTCGGGTAGCGCAGCCGCAATCGCAGCTCGCGCTTGAGCCGGTGGTTGTCGAGCCGGCGTGATTCGCTCATGAAGCTCATCAGCATCGGCGACAGCCGCTCGGCGGCCTCGGCGCGCGTGATGCGCGGCGGGCGCGGCAGCCCACACACGTCGGCGGCCAGGTCGAAGTAGTCGCCCATCTTCAGGTCGGTGTCGTCGCTCGCGTGCACCACGCGCTGCGGCAGCGCACGGGTGAGCGCGGCGACGCACGCACGCGCCAGATCGTCGGCATGGATGTGGTTGGTGTGCACGTCGTCTTCGGCACGCAGCACCGCGGTGCCGCGCAGCAAACGCTCGCGCGGGTGGCCGCCCTCGCGGTCGATCGCGTAGATGCCGGGGATGCGCAAAATCGCCACGCGCGCCCCGTGAGCGCGGCCGTACCAGCGCAGCTGCGCCTCGGCGTCGACGCGCCGGCGCGCGCGGTCGGTGGCCGGGTGGACGGCGCGGGTCTCGTCGAACCGGTCGCCGCCGCAGTCGCCATAGACGCCGCTGGTGCTGGCGTAGACGATGCGCCGCACACGACCGCGCAGCGCCAGCGCGTTGAGCAGGTGGCGCGTGCGCGGGTCGGTGGCGCCTTGCAGCGGCGGCGGCGCCAGGTGCAGCACCGCATCGGCCAGACCGGCCAGCCGCGCCAGCGTGGCCGGCTCATCGAGATTGCCCAGCAGCGGCACCGCGCCCGCCGCGCGCAAGGCGGCCGCACGGGCCGGGCTGGAGGTGAGCGCGAGCAACCGGTAACGACCGCGCAACAGCCGCAGCACGCGCATGCCGACATCGCCACAGCCGACGATCAGCAAGGTCGGACGTTGAAAAACCGAAGGCAGCGTGGGCATGGACAAGGCAGTCGGGTGTGCGGGGCAAAATCCCGGCTCAGTTTACGAGCCCGAACACCATGAGCATGACCGTCACGCTGCAACCCAGCGGCCGCAGCTTCCCCGTCCAGCGCGACGAACCCGTCCTCGCCGCCGCACTGCGAGCTGGCGTGGGCCTGCCCTATGGCTGCAAGGACGGCGCGTGCGGCTCGTGCAAGTGCCGCCTGACCGAAGGCCGGGTGATCCACGGCGCGCACCAGCTCAAGGCGCTGAGCGTCGAGGAAGAAGAACAGGGCTACGTGCTGACGTGCTGCGCGGCGCCGCAGACCGACCTGGTGCTCGAAGCGCGTACCGTGGCCGGCGTGGGCGAGCTGCCGGTGCGCCGCATGCCCGCGCGGGTGAGTCGGCTCGACAAGCCCGCGGCCGATGTGGCCATCGTCACCTTGCAGTTGCCGGCCAGTGACGGCCTGCGTTACCTCGCCGGCCAGTACATCGACATCTTGCTGCCCGACGGCTCGCGCCGCAGCTATTCGATGGCCAACGCGCCGCACACGCAGGGCGACAAACCGTGGATCGAGCTGCACATCCGCCACCTGAGCGGCGGGCTGTTCAGCGACAAGGTCTTCGGCTCGATGAAGGAAAAAGACATCTTGCGCCTCGAGGGCCCCTTCGGCAGCTTCTTCCTGCGCGAGGGCTCGCCCAAGCCCATCGTGCTGCTGGCCTCGGGCACCGGCTTCGCGCCCATCAAGGCGCTGATCGAGCACCTGCAAACCCAGCGCGCTGACCGGCCGGTGGTGCTGTACTGGGGC
>CAIVGK010000287.1 GCA_903905475.1 uncultured Burkholderiales bacterium
CGGCCGTGCTTGAGCATGGCCAGACGGCCGCACAGCGCCTCGGCCTCCTCGAGATAGTGCGTGGTCAGCAGCACGGTGTGGCCTTGCTTGTTGAGCTTCGAGATGAACTGCCACAGCGTCTGGCGCAGTTCCACATCGACGCCGGCGGTCGGCTCGTCGAGCACGATGACCGGCGGGCGATGCACCAGCGCTTGCGCGACGAGCACCCGGCGCTTCATGCCGCCCGACAGCTGGCGCATGTTGGCGTCGGCCTTGTCGGCCAGCCCCAGGCTGTCAAGCAGTTCGTCGATCCATGCGTCGTTGGCGCGGCGGTCGGTGCGCACGCCGAAATAGCCGCTTTGGATCTGCAGCGTTTCGCGCACGCTGAAAAACGGGTCGAACACCAGTTCCTGCGGCACGACGCCCAGACTGCGCCGCGCGGCCGCGAAGTCGGTGACGACATCGTGGCCGTGGACCATGACGCTGCCGGTACCGGCCCGCGACAGCCCGGCCAGGATGCTGATCAGCGTCGTCTTGCCCGCCCCGTTGGGGCCGAGCAGGCCGAAAAATTCGCCGGGCTCGATGTCGAAGCTGACGTTGTCGAGCGCCTGCACGCGGCTGCGCGAGCCGCTGAAAACCTTGCCAACGCCGCGAAAGGACACGGCCGCCGGGGCGGCCCGGTCTGTGAGATCAATCATGAGTCGACTGATTGTAGAAAGCCGTTCCGCCAATCCGCTGGCCGCACAGCCGGGGCGCCGAAACGGGCATGATGGCGACCGAGAGTCCCAAACCGCACCACAGGAGTTTCGTGATGCCCGTCATCGATTCCATCGCCGCCCAAGCGGCTGCCATGACCGCCATTCGGCGCGACTTGCACGCCCACCCCGAGCTGTGCTTCGAGGAGCAGCGCACCTCGGATCTGATCGCCGACCAGCTCACCGAGTGGGGCATCCCGATCTACCGCGGCCTGGGCAAGACGGGCGTGGTGGCGATCCTGAAACACGGCAGCTCGACACGCGCGGTGGGGCTGCGTGCCGACATCGACGCGCTGCCCATGAGCGAGCGCAACACCTTCGCGCACGCCAGCCGCCACCCCGGCAAGATGCACGCCTGCGGCCACGACGGCCACACCGCCACGCTGCTGGCGGCCGCGCGGCACCTGGCCACGCACCGCGACTACGACGGCACGGTCTACCTGGTGTTCCAGCCGGCCGAAGAAGGCGGCGGCGGCGCGCGCGAAATGATCGCCGACGGCCTGTTCGAGCGCTTTCCGATGGAGGCCATGTTCGGCCTGCACAACTGGCCGGGCCTGGCGGTGGGCCAGTTCGCCATCAGCAACGGGCCGTGCTTTGCCAGCAGCAACGAGTTCCACATCACGATCCACGGCAAGGGCTCGCACGCGGCGATGCCGCACCTCGGCATCGACCCGGTGCTGGTGGCGTGCCAGATGGTGCAGGCGTTCCAGACCATCATCACGCGCAACAAGCGGCCGGTCGAATCGGGCGTGATCTCGGTGACGATGGTGCACGCCGGCGAGGCCACCAACGTGGTGCCCGACCGCTGCGAGATCCAGGGCACGGTGCGCACCTTCACGCTGGAAGTGCTCGAGCTCATCGAGCAGCGCATGCAGGCCATCGCCGAGCACACCTGCGCGGCTTTCGGGGCGCGCTGCGAATTCGCCTTCAAGCGCAATTACCCGCCGACCATCAACCACCCTGCCGAAACCGCCTTCGCCCGCGGCGTGCTGAGCGATCTGGTGGGCGCCGACAACGTGCTCGCTTTCGAGCCGACGATGGGCGCCGAGGACTTCAGCTATTTCTTGCAGGCGTTGCCCGGGGCTTACTTCGTGATGGGCAACGGCGAGGGCGATCACCGCGAAGGCGGCCACGGCCTCGGGCCGTGCACGCTGCACAACCCCAGCTACGACTTCAACGACACGCTGATTCCGCTGGGTGCCACCGCCTGGGTGCGTCTGGCCGAGCGCTGGCTGGCGCGATCGCCGGGCTGAACGCGGTGATCAGCCGCGCAGGCGGTTGATCAGCCCCGCGGTCGATGCGTCGAGATCGGCGTTGTCCGATCCGCCCCCCATCAACCGCGGCAGCAGGTCCTTGCACAAGGCCTTGCCCAGTTCGACGCCCCACTGATCGAAGCTGTTGATGCCCCACAGGGCGCCGCTGGTGAACACCCGGTGCTCGTACATCGCCACCAGCGAGCCCAGGCTGTGCGGCGTCAGCCGGTCCAGCAGCAGCGTGGTGCTGGGCCGGTTGCCCGGGAAGTGCCGGTGCCGCGCGAGCGTCAACGGATCGAGTTGCTTCGAGACGGTGGGCGCGCTGTCGGCCAGCGCTTGCTCGACCGTCTGGCCCTGCATCAGCGCTTGCGATTGCGCCAGGCCATTGGCCAGCAGCATGGCGTGCTGACGTTCGAGTGGCGCCAGCAGCGCGGGATCGAGGCCCGCAGCGTCAAAGGTCGGACGGCGCACCAGGATGAATTCAACCGGGATCAGGTCGGTGCCCTGGTGCAGCATCTGGAAGTACGCGTGCTGGCCGTTGGTGCCCGGCTCGCCCCACACGACCGGGCTGGTCGCAAAGGGCAGCGCCTCGCCATCGCGGTCGACGCGCTTGCCGTTGCTCTCCATCTCGAGCTGCTGCAAATAGGCCGGCAGCCGTTTGAGCCCCTGGTGGTAAGGCGCGACGCTGCGGCTGGCCGCACCATGGAAATTGCGGTACCACACGTCCAGCAAGCCCAGCAGCACCGGCACGTTGGACGACAGCGGCGTCTCGACGAAATGCCGGTCCATCGCGTGCGCACCGGCCAGCAGCTGGCGGAACGGGTCGGCGCCCAACGCGATCGCGATCGGCAAGCCGATGGCCGACCACAGCGAATAGCGCCCGCCCACCCAGTCCCAAAAACCAAACGTGGTGGTGATGCCGAACTCGGCGGCCGCCTCCACGTTGGTCGTGGTGGCCACGAAGTGGCGCGCGATGTCCTTGCCACCACGAGACTCGAACCAGACGCGGGCGACGTGCGCATTGGCCATCGTCTCTTGCGTGGTGAAGGTCTTGCTCGCGATGATGAACAGCGTTTCGGCGGGCTGGAGCCGGCCGAGCACCGAGGCGATGTCGTGGCCATCCACGTTCGACACGAAGTGAAACTGCAGACCCGGATGCGCAAAGGCCTGCAGCGCGGGCAGCACCATCTGCGGGCCCAGATCGCTGCCGCCGATGCCGATGTTCACCACATGACGAATGCCGCTGGACGCCATGTCTCGCACCGTCTCGGCGTAGGTCAGCATGGCGTCGAGCGCGCCGTGGACGTCGCGGCTGAACGGGCCGCAGCCGCTCGGCGCACGCAGCGCGGTGTGCAGCACGGCGCGGTCTTCGGTGGTGTTGATGGCCGCGCCCTCGAACATGGCATCGCGTTGCGCCTCGAGACCGCATTCGCGCGCCAGATCGATCAGCAGCCGCACGGTCTGTGCATCGAGGTGGTTTTTCGACAGGTCGGCAAACACGCCGGGGGCCTCGAAGCCCAGCGCATCGAAGCGGCCTGCATCGCGCTCAAAGGCATCGCGCAGATCGAAGCGGCGGCCGTGGGTCTCGAAGTGGCCTTGCAAGGCCGCCCAGGCGGCGGTGCGGTCGCAGCGAATCATGGGAGCTGATGCCTCACAGCGCCAGGATCAAGGCATCGAGCTTGGCGGTATCGACCGCAAAGGCACGGATGCCTTCGGCGAGTTTGTCGCTCGCCATCGCGTCTTCGTTGAGCGCGTAGCGAAAGCTCGCCTCGCTGTGGTGAACCGGTGCCATGGCCGCGTCGCGCGCCTGCGGATCGAGCACCCGGGTGAGTGGCGCATCGCTCGCCTGAAGCTGCGCGAGCAATTCGGGGCTGATGGTCAGCAAATCGCAGCCGGCCAGTGCCGTGATCTGACCCACGTTGCGAAAGCTCGCGCCCATCACCTCGGTGGCGATGCCGAACTGCTTGTAGTGACGGTAGATGTGCGACACCGAACGCACGCCCGGGTCGTTGACGCCGGCGTTGGCCGCCTCGTCCCACGCCGCACCGGCGGACTTCTTGTACCAGTCGTAGATGCGCCCGACGAACGGCGAGATCAGGCGCACGCCGGCCTCGCCGCAGGCCACCGCCTGCGCGAAGGCGAACAACAGCGTCAGGTTGCAGCGGATGCCTTCGCGCTCGAGCTCGCGCGCGGCCTGGATGCCTTCCCAGGTGGCAGCGATCTTGATCAACACCCGTTCGCGCGCCACGCCCGCGGCCTGGTACAGCCCGATGAGGCGTCGCGCGCGGGCCAGCGTGGCCGGCGTATCGAAACTCAAGCGGGCATCGACCTCGGTGGACACCCGACCGGGCACCACCTTGAGGATTTCAAGGCCAAAGCGAACCAGCGTGCGATCGACGATCTCATCGAGCGCCGCACCGCGATGCGCGCTGGCGGTCTCGACCAGCAACGGCGCGTAATCGGGCTGCTGAACGGCCTTGAGGATGAGCGACGGGTTGGTGGTCGCATCACGCGGCGCAAAGGCCGCCAGCTGCCTGAAGTTGCCGGTGTCGGCCACCACGGTGGTGAATTGTCTGAGTTGATCGAGTTGGTTCATGTCGGGCGGATGGCAGTCCAGCAAACGGCATTAGAACCCGCGCCGGTGACAAGGCTGCTGCGCAGCCTCATGCCAACGCGCGGGCTGCCCCGCCTCGAAGGCCGTCCGTGAGGGATCAGACCGGCGCTGTGGCCGTGACCGGTTCGCCGTTCAGGCCCAGCAACTCCTGCACGCCGTGCAACCGAGCGAGCTGGCTCAATCGGCTGGGAGGCGTGCGCATGGCAAACGAGCGGCCGGAGGCCTGGGCCAGGCGACGGCACTCGAGCAAGACCGCCAGCACCGACGAATCGAAGTCGTGCAGCCCGCCGGCGTCGATCACCAGTTGATCGGCGGGCTCGCGCACGAGTGCTTGCTCGAGCAGACGCAGCACATCACGCGCATCGCTGATTCCGACGGTCGCAGGCAAGACCAGCATTTGACAGGCCTCAGGTGCGCGCAGCAGCAGTCTTGTTGCGCTGGGCCAGCTTGTTGATCAGACCGTCGATGCCACTGGTGTTGATTTCCTGGGCAAAGCTGTTGCGGTAGTTCTCGACCAACCACACCCCGAGCACATTGACGTCGTAGATCTTCCAGCCCGTGGCAGGCGACTTCTCGAGCCGGTAGTCGAGCTGGATCGGGTCACCCTTGCCACGCACCTCGGTGCGCACGATGACCTCGTCACCCTCCTGAAGGGCACGCGACGGCTTGATCTGAACGGTCTGGTCACGCACCTGCGACAGCGCGCCGGTGTAGGTGCGCAGCAGCATCGTGCGGAACTCCTGCTCCAGGCTGGCTTGCTGCTCGGGCGTGGCCTGGCGCCAGTAGCGACCCACCGCCGACGACGTCATGCGCTGGAAGTTGACGTAAGGCAACACCTTGGTTTCGATCAAGGCGTTGAGCTTCTTCACGTCGCCGGCCTGCATGGCCTTGTCAGCCTTGACCGCTTCAAGCACATCGGTGGAGACCTTTTGCACGAGAGCGTCAGGCGACTGCATGGGCGAAGCCATGGAAGCCGACACCTCAGTGGTCTGCGCCCGCAGCACGGGTGCTGCGACCGTCAGAACGCCGGCGCAAATCGCCACAAGCAGTTGGGATGCATTCATGAACAGATCCTTTGTTGAGAAGTGGTCAGCAAGCCGTTACTTCACGTCGGGCGGGTAGCCGTCGTAGACAAGGTTGCGGCGGCGTTGCAGATGGGCATCACGCACGAACGTGTACTTGTCGAGCACGGCATCGTCGAGGATGTCGCCAGCCTTGAGCAGATCAGCTCGCCGGTTCACGATTTGCAAGCTGGCGATGGCGATCGACCAGCCGGTATCGTCCACCCAGAAACCCGGCGTGGCGGCAACGTCCAGCGGCAAGCCGACCGAATCACGCACCGACGAGACGCCCAGGACCGGCCACACCAGGTAAGGGCCAGACTCGAGCCCCCACACACCCAGCGTCTGCCCGAAGTCCTCCGGGTACTTCTTGATGCCCCACTCAGTGGCCACGTCGAACAGGCCGGCGATGCCCACGGTGGTGTTGGTGACCACGCGCATGCCGTCGCTGCCGGCGTTGCCCAGTTTGCCCTGCAGCACGCTGTTAACCCCCGACCACAGATCGGCGAAGTTGGCGAAGAAATTGGTCACGCCGGTGCGAACGAACCTGGGCAAGACGTAGACGTAGCCGGTGGCAGCCGGCTTGATCACATGCGCGTCGAGACCTTCGTTGAAGGCGAACACGCCG
>CAIVGK010000288.1 GCA_903905475.1 uncultured Burkholderiales bacterium
AGCGGCGCAGGGTGAGCAGGCGATTAGCATCGATCGGGGCTGCACCGTCGTCGTAGCGCAAAGCGAGCGCTGCACGGGCGAAGAGCTCTTGGTGGGGGCGATCCATCGCGACGGCCTTGTAGTCGTTGATGCGTGAGCCCACGGCGTTGAGCTCGTCGATCACGCGAAACGATGCGTCGATGACGTCCTCGACTACGCGGCCGGTGTGACGCACGCGGCAGTCCGCGGCCACGTCGCCGGCGATGATGCCGTTTGCGCACACCATGCGAAAGAAGCCAGACATGAGCTGGAACGAGCTCGTGCCGTCGTGCGAGTTCAGCAGGATGATCTCGCCGTGGCCTTCGTCGTTCTTGAGCGCCGTGGGGTGACGCAGGCGCAGCAGGTGCTTGGTGTGCTCGCGCTTGTTGACGTCACGCACGCGGGTCTGGCGAACTTCGTAGGGCTCGAAGCCCTCGGCGCGCAGGCCGTCGAGCACGTCGCTGGTTGGGATGAAGGCGTAGCGCTCGCCGCGGCTGTCGTGGGCTTCCTGTGCGAACACTGAGGGCGCGTAGCGCGCGATCATTGCGTTGTCCAGTGGGCTTTGTGAGCGAAAGGCTGTTGGTGCTGACATTTTGATGTTCATGGTGTGACTCCGTGTGTAATGGGGCCGAAGCCCCGGGGTGATTAGTAGGTGTAGGCGACTTCGTTGTTGTAGGCAGTGTAAAACTCGCAGGCAAAATCTTCGGCAGAACCGTCAACGAGCACGCCATGATTTTTAGCGTACTGGTATATGCCGTCGATGTCGATCCACTTGCGCATTGTCTGAAGGGCGATGTTGCGCGAAACCATCTTGTCGTAGTCGGTCACGTCGTTGCGGTTGACGTTGTTTTCTGCGATAACTTTGTCTAGTAATGTCATGGTGTTTTCCGTGTGTGATTAGTGCGCTTTACGTTGAAGGAATGCAAACAACTTACTGCTGGCACAGCGAGCGCAACGCTGTTCGGCTGGCGTAGCAGCAAACTCTGTGTGCGTGTAGGTGAAGTGCTCGCCACGCAACGAGCCGCCCGTGCGACCGCGTTGGCAAGCTGGGCCACCGTGGACGGTGTGTTGTAGGTGATTTTTGCGCATTTAGATCTCCGTGTTTGTCGTGTTTTGTACTGAGCCTCTACAATAATCCCGTTCTGTTTACATTGTCAACCCATTATTTTATTATCGGAAACCCTAATGCAAAAATACAACACTGGTATAAAATCGCGAGAATAACGGGAGGTTAGCTATGGGAAGGCCTAAGGGTTCAGGGAGTCTGTACACGCACGAGCTCGCGTCGCACATCTGCGAGCGCCTGTCGATGGGTGAAACTTTGGTGAGCATTTTGCAGTCGCCGGGGATGCCGAAGCGCTCTACCGTGCAGCACTGGGTGACCGACCTGCCAGAGTTCGGAGAAATGTACGCGCGCGCGAGAGACGCAGGCTTCGACGTTTTGGCCGAGGACACCATCAGAATCATCGACGAGGAACCCGAGCGCATCACAGGCGAGGGGGGCGGTCGGCGTGACAGCGCCTACGTCCAGTGGCAAAAGAACCGCGTCGAGCTCAGACTGCGCCTGCTCAAGAGCTGGTGCCCCAAGCGCTACGGCGACCGGCAGGTGCTGGCCGGCGAGGCCGAGAACCCGCTGGCGCTGGCTTTCACCCCCGAGACGCTCATCTCGCTGGCCGACGGCCTGCAGACCGAGCGCCAAGATGGCAAGTAAGCTGGCACAGAAGCTGCTCGACCCCGCGTTCCAGCGCGAGTACGCCGCATACCCACCAGAACACCGCGCGGCCTTCGAGGCTCGCGTCGCGTGGCTTAAGAAGGCCCACGCGCACCAGATCCTGCCGGCCGGTGACTGGTGGTCGATCTGGCTGCTGCTGGCCGGGCGAGGCGCTGGTAAGACGCGCACCGCGGCCGAGCAGGTCTGGTGGTGGGCGTGGACGCAACCCAACACGCGTTGGCTGGTCTCCGCCCCCACGAGCGGTGACGTGCGTGGGACGTGTTTTGAGGGGGATAGCGGCATCCTGAACGTGATGCCCAAGATCTTACTGGCTGACTACAACAAGAGCCTCGCTGAGATCGTTTTAACCAACGGCAGCCTGATTAAGGGTATACCCGCATCCGAGCCCGAGCGCTTCCGCGGGCCGCAGTTCCACGGCGCGTGGCTCGACGAGCTGGCCGCGTGGGAGTACCTCGACGACGCGTGGGATCAGATCCAGTTCGGCGTGCGTCTGGGCAAGCGCACGACCATCATCGCCTCGACCACGCCGCGCCCCAAGGACTTGATCGTGTCGCTGGCCGACCGCGACGGCGAGGACGTGTACCTCACCACCGCCTCGACCTACGCCAACCTCGACAACCTCGCGCCCAGCTTTCGCGACCAGATCCTGCAGTACGAGGGCACGCGTCTGGGCGACCAAGAGATCCACGCCTCGATCCTCTCGAGCGAGGACACCGGCATCGTCAAGCGCTCGTGGTTCAAGCTCTGGGGCGCCGAGAAGCCCCTGCCCCAGTTCGAGTACGTGGTGCAGTCATACGACTGCGCGACCAGCACCCGCACGCAGGCAGACCCCACCGCGTGTGTGGTGCTTGGCGTATTTAAGCCCAGTGAGGACAAGGGCATGAGCGTCATGCTGATCGACTGCTGGAGCGAGCGCATCCAGTACCCCGAGCTGCGCCCCAAGGTGATCAGTGAGAGCGAGGAGATCTACGGCGACGAGAACGAGTTCGGCAACGGCAAGAAGGTCGACCTGATCCTGATCGAGGACAAGTCGGCCGGCATCGTGCTGCTGCAGGACTTACAGCGCGCCGGGCTGCCCGTGCGCAGCTACAACCCCGGCAACGCCGACAAGACTATGCGCTTAAACATCGTGAGCCCGCTGATTGCGCGCGGCCGCGTCTACCTGCCCGAGTCGACGGTCAACCCGGGGTGCGCGCGCGACTGGTGCGACGCGTTCCTGAGTCAGGTGTGCAGCTTCCCCGACAGCAAGCACGACGACTACGTCGACGCGCTCAGTCAGGCCTTGCGGGTGCTGCGCGACATGGGCTTCGTGAACATTGACCCCGTAGCCGACCCTGACCTATACTACGCCGACGACCGCCCCAAGCGCGATAACCCCTACGCCGCATAGGTAATCCATGAGCCGTATCAAACGAGCAGTCAAGGGCTTTATCGATCCGATCACCACCAAGGTGGAGGACTGGAAGTGGCGGCCGCTCGCTGACGTCGACAAAGACCTCAAGCTCAAGGAAGTGCCCGATTACGTTCAGAGCGGCTACGGTGGCTTCATGGCCGACCAGCTCAAGCGCGCCGAGGCCGGCGATCTTAACGCTCGCGACCTCATCAAGGCGTACACCATCACCCAGTCATCGATCGGGCGCGGTGGCCTGTCGCACGCGACGGCGACCAAGCGCGGCTTAAAGCTGCCCGACACCGGGGGCGAAGTGCGCCCGGAGGGTGCGTTTGCCGAGTGGCTGGGCTCGCCCTTAGGACAGCGCTACCTCGACATGGCCGAGCGCGGCGAGCTTGACTCAAAGGCGCTCAAGGAAATCCAAGCGGCGTTCGCGCCCTTTGGCAAGCAGAACGATCAGGTGGCCAAGATGGAGTGGGCGGCGCAGAACCTGCCCGGCATGGCCACCGACCTCAACACCCGCGTGACCGGCTCACTGGGCGACTGGCGCAACTACACCGACCAACTGCGAGGCATTGCGGCCGCCAAGTCGGGCTTCGTTGGCTCGCTGCTCGGCCGGGGCGACGTGCCCACGCTTGACGCGCGCCAGCTCAACCTGCACGGCACCACGCCCCCAGTGAAGAACATAGGCTCAATTCAAAACCGCGGGGGCGGCACGGGTGGGCGCGAGCTCGTCGATCGCCTGAGCGCACGCCAAGAGGCGCTGGGTCTCAAGCTCGACCCGAGCCTCGACCCCTTCTACCAGCACCTAGGCCACCACGCCGTCTGGGACAAGATCGGCAACACAGAGACTACACACAACGACTTGATGCGCGCGATGCGCGACTACAACAAGGGCGGCGCCGTGCACATGGCCGGCGGCAGCCTAGTCAAGAAGGCCGGCAAGGCCGCCACCAGCCGCATTGACATGCACTTCAAGGACGTGACTCAGCGCACAACCGAGCTGCAAAAGGCGGCCAATAAGCTCATCGATGGCGAGCTCTCTGCGGCCGAGTACGACGCACTGGTCAACGAATACAAGCCCGTCACGCCATACGCCACGGTGCCCACACCCGCCACGCGCGAGGAGGCCACAAGCGCACTCACGGCCGACAAGCGCGAGCGCTACGGCGTGCCGTCGCAGACGCTTGAGCAAGGCCACCCGGTCGGACTGCGGCTTGACATCCCGTCGTACAGTAACCACGGCGTCTGGGTGCCCACCGTGCACGAGCAGGAGGCCGGCTTTGCCGCGGGCAAGAGCATCGGCCACGAGAGCGTGGCAAGCGTGCTTAATCCGCAGTTCGGCATGCACGAGAAGGCCGCGCTGGCCATCGCGAGCGGCAAGCCCAAGGGCACGATCGCGACGATCAAGGGCGACTGGAACAAGCTGAGCGAGCAAGAGGCCGTCGAGCGCGCCCGCGAGTACTTGAAGAGCCCCGAGTGGCGTCAGGTGGGCATGGATCCAGAGCGGCACTCGTACTTTTACGACCGCGCGACCATGCAGCCTGTCACGAGCGCCGATGAGGCCATCCAAGTCGGCCCGCTCGTGCTGGTGAAGAACCCGGTGTACGGCAAGAAGGACGACTTCAAGTACGCCGACGGCGGCATGGTGGACTCCGTACCCGAAGAGGCGATCAAGAACATGGTTAAAGACCCACAGGCCGCCCGACTGCTCGACCTCGACCTCGCCAAGTACGCGCTGATGAGCCAGAAGCCTCAGCGCATGGCAGGTGGCGGTATCGCCCGCATGGCCGCCGGTGGTGTGCGCAAAAAAATCGTGACAGGGGCAGCCTCGCACGTACCAGATTTTAGGATCAAGGACTTAGGCGGCCTCGCACCTGTGCAACCCGTCAACCTTGAAACCAAGCTGGGCGCGATGATCAACGTCAATCCGTGGGATGTGATGCACCGCAACCAGCAGATCATGGAGGTGTCGGGGTTGAAGGTGCCCGGCGAAGTGATCAGCCACGGCGGCCAAGCCTACGCACGCGACTTGGAGCACATCAAGCAGCAGATCGGGGGCGCATCCAACGAGGACATTGCTAAGCGCGTGCAGAAGCGATTTGACATCGCGTCGCGTGAGGGCGCAGCCCGAGGCGGCACAGGCGAAGTGGTTGCCTCGCCCTTCACGATGGGTGACACCTCGGTCAACTTCGCAACCCCAGTGACCGATCTATACCGCAAGTTTTTTAACGCAAACGCAACCAACAAGGACTTCCAAGACATCTCCGACGTGCTGCGGGATACAACAGTAAAGGGTAAGAAACCGTTTGCCAACGCCCCCAACTTTGACGACCCCGCAGTCGACCAGTACATTAAAGAGAACCCCGAGTTTCGAAAGGCCTTCCTGCTCAAGATGCAGACCGGCAAGCGGTGGCAGGAACTGACAGGCATCAATCCGCTGGACGCGCTGGCCGCGTTTCGCGACCCAAACCTGCTGGGTGTGTCGCCCTTCTACGCAGGGCACACTCTGATCGACGTGCAGCCCGGCGCAGTATTGCGACGTTCCAACAACAGCACGTACTCGCACGACTTCAGCGGAACCTACGGGGGTTCGATTCCAAACACGCCAGTACCCATCCTACTAAACGACGCGTTCACTCCGATTGCGCAGGAGCTGCGCGTGCGGTCGCAGGCACCGACGTGGAAGCTGGGCCCGGTCACCAACAATCAGATTGCTAACATGGCCTCTACGGCACTAGGCAGTCGCAACGAGAACATCTCGGAGCTTGTCACCGACGAGATGATTCGCCGCGTTGAGGACTACCACAAGGGCTTAAAGAGCGGCGCTTTCCCGGCCGACGACTTGACACTGGCGATGGAGTACCTGAAATTGCCCAAGTTCAAGGACGGCGGCGCTGTGCACATGGAGGACGGCGGTTTACTGAGCAACATATACAGGAAAGTAGTGCCCGCGCACCTGCGCACGTTTGGTGAGACGTTGATGGGCGACCGCACGCCAATCACCGAAAAGAACTTCACGCCCTCAGAGCTTGATCAGATGCGCAACGCCGTCATGAGCAGCCGCAAGGATCGCGAGATAACCAACGCACAAGTGTTTGACAACGACGTAAAGAAAGCGTTCAAGTCTGGCGCGTCAGACAAAGAGCTGATGGCGATCATGAAAAAAGGTCCGTCGCAGAAGATTAACCAGAGCGTGGGTTACCAGCACTACCCCGGCGGCGACATTGAGGTGCGCCGCGATACGGACTTCGGCCACGATGCCTCGATTCGCAGCACGCTTGGTAGGTTTGCGTACAACAAGGACGCCAACGGCAACCTGATTGCAACCGACAACTACAAGTTCACCAACGACCT
>CAIVGK010000289.1 GCA_903905475.1 uncultured Burkholderiales bacterium
CCCCAGGCCGACTACCGCGACTACCAGCTGCGGCTGGTCCGCTTCAACTGCGGCTTCGCCGCGCAGGTGCACAACCTGACCACACCCCAGCAGCGCGCCGCCGCGGCCAAACGCTTCAAGGGCTGGGAAGACGACGCCCGCACGCTGGCCGCGCAGGCGCGCTAGCTCGGGGCCCGCGACGGTGCCGTAAGCACCGGCACTGTTGTCGACCGCAAGCGCGGCCTGCTTCAAAGGAGCATGCCGGCGCGCCCGCTTTCACGGGCTCCGTACGGGGTCGTTGGGTTTTTGCTTCGCCCCGCCCTTTGGGGGGGCGAAGCGCTCGCGGAATTCGTACACTCATGTAAAATCAATAAAATATGTTTGTTAACGAATCGCTCTTTCGATTTAAGAGCTGAAAAAAAGAAATGTTCATGAAATCAGGCCAGTATCAATGAACTACAAAAACATATGTTCAGCCACCTTGCTTGGCGCGTCTGCGCTGGCCTGTGCTGCCGAACCAAAGGCCGGTGACTTCTATGTCGAGGCTGGCTACACGTTTCTGAATCTTGAGTCCGGCAGCACATATGATGATGATCTCGGTGTGGGAATCGTCAAATTCGGGTACAACGCCCACGAAAATCTGGCTGTTGAGGTGATGGCGGGAACCGGCCTGTCAGATATCAAGAAAAACGCCTGTGTTGGGGGAGGTTGTATACCCTTCAAGATTCAAGCTGACAGCACGTTTGGCATCTACGCCAAGCCCCAAATTCAGCTTGGTGATGTCGAGCTGTTCGCGCGATTGGGTTACACCCATACAAAATTGAAAGCGAAAATTTCGTTCGACGGCATATCCGAGTCAGAACGTGAAAGCGAGGGCGGCTTTTCTTTTGGCGTCGGCGTTAATTATTCATTGACCAAGCAGTGGTATGTTCAAGCCGATTACATGAGGTACTGCGACAAGAAGGGGATTGAGTTGAGTGGGCCCTCGATTTCGGTTGGTTACAGGTTCTGAAAAAAGCCGCCGAAAGGCGGCTTTTTTACTGGGGATCAAGCTTCTGACCCTGAGAAGTGGGGCCGCTTTCTGCACCCGATTTCAGGCGCTGCCATTGTCTGTGCTGGGCTGGCCGTTCAGGCAACAAATGCCTGACTGCACCCCCTCCCCGCGAGTTGAATCTTTCCTTGCGTTATTTATCTCTTTTTAACGTCTGTCTTTGATGGGTTTTTTATGAACTTAATTCGAGCACTCATTGCAGCCTTCCTGTGTACAGGCTTGATTTCCTGTGGGCCCTCCAGCACCACATCGAATCCCACCATAACCACAAATTTAGGAAGTATTCAGGGTGTGCAACGCTATGGCACAGTGAATGAATACCGTGGTGTGCCTTATGCGCAACCGCTGACCGCCCAGGATCGCTGGACCAAAGCAAGGCCGATCACCCCTTGGAGGGGGACGCTTGATGCCTCATCCTTTGGCGCCGCCTGCCCCCAAGAACGACGCTTTGACCTCACCGAGGAAAGTTTAATTGAGGACTGTTTGACATTGAATGTCACCACCCCAATCAATATTCCTCAGTCAGAAAAATTGCCGGTTCTGCTGTGGATGCCAGGGGGCGGTTTTGTTGGTGGCTCATCCAATTTATATCGACTGGACAAATTGGCCCATGAGGGCCGAATTATTGTTGTATCGGTGAACTATCGACTTGGGGCATTGGGGTTCATGGCTCACCCCTCGATCGCCGAAGAATGGAACGGCAATCTTGGCCTTGAGGACCAGCGTTTGGCCATGCAATGGACAAAAGATAACATTGAGGCATTTGGTGGCGACAGTACAAAAATAACACTTGCTGGTGAATCTGCGGGAGCAGCGTCGACGTGTTTGCATCTATTAAGCAAAACAAAGACCGAGGGGCTATTCCATCAAGCGATGCCACTGAGCTACGACTGTCTCTATGAATGGCCAACTTTACAAGTCGCACTTACTCAATCCACGATTACCACAGATTCCAGTGCACGAATTCCAATTTATGAGCGCATGGCTCAGAAACTAGGGTGTTCTTCATATTCAGGATCGGCGCAATTAGATTGCATGCGCAATGCGGAAATAGCTGATGTATTAAAGGCCCAGGGTGAAGTGAGTAAAATTGTGCCGCTGTTCCCCTTTGGGCTCGTCATCAATAATGGGGTAAACGGAACTGTCCCACTTGGCAGTTACAGCACTTCTGATATTTCTGCAAATGTAAAGAGAATCCCGATTCTTTACGGTGGCGCTAAAGATGAACTTCGTCTTTATGTTGCATATGACGCGATAAATTATCCAGATGTCGACACATCGAATTTACCTGACCCCTTCAAAAATTTACAGCTTCTTCAATACTATTCACTTGACATATCGCCACCATCTGGTGGATGGAGTGCAAACTTTAATACGATGCTTGGAGAGTATTTCTCAACTGGCCCAGTCACCGCAGATGGAATGGGGTCCATGTTCTCTGACTACACGCCGGTTGTCGGGTTGAGTCATTGCAGGTATTTGAGAACAGCAGACGCCTTCAGCGCAATCATGCCCTTGTATCAGTGGGAATTTGCAGACCCCGACGCACGCGTTCTGGGAATTGGTATAGCGCGAGGCGAGGATCCAAGAATGGCTCTTGGTGCGGTACATTCTTCCGCATTGAATTACTTCTTTCCAAATTTATCCAATACGTCAGCCATTGATGCGCCAGATTTGCCATCCCAATCACAGGGCATGGCCAATGAAATGGTTCAGGTTTGGGCTAATTTTGTAAAGACGGGATCACCCCAAACAAGCTCCCTTGAAAATTGGCCGAGATTTAATTTGGCGATCAGTAATTTGAATGTAATGAAATTTATTCCTAATCAAATTAGCGTGGTCGATGCCCAGGAGAATCATAGGTGTAACTTTTGGCGGGGGCTTGATCCGGCAAAGTTGGATCTCATATCAATTCCCTAATGCTGGCCAGAGGTTCTGTGGGATAGCTGTTGCGTACAAAAGTCAACCGCCCAGCGTAACGCGTTCTTCCGGCCGCAGTTGTTGATATCTGATCGCCATCTGCACACCTTACCGGCGGGGTCAGGTGTCGCACTTCAGACTTGAATTCGCCTTGGCGAAAGCTTCGGCCAGCGGCGGTGGGGGCGCTTCAAGAGGCCCCGACCGCAGTCCGTGCGGTGTGGCCAGCGGGCATGGACCTCAACACCGCCGCGGCTCAGGTCTCGGGGCGCAGCGTCCAGGTGATCGGAGCACCCGAGTCGGCGGGGCCGTTCGGCGTGGCGCAGGTCTCGTCGTCATCGAACGCGCGGTCGCCCGCTGCGTCGGCCACGCCGGTGGCTTTGAGCCCGGTGAAGCCGAACAGCTGCCGGTCCATCATGTGCGACGGCACGATGTTGCCCATCGCGTGAAACAGGTTCTCGACGCGGCCCGGAAAGCGCTTGTCCCAGTCGCGCAGCATTTGCTTGATCTGCACGCGTTGCAAGTTGTCCTGGCTGCCGCACAGCGAGCACGGGATGATCGGAAACTGCCGGTGCTCGGACCAGCGCTCGAGGTCGGTCTCGGCCACATAGGCCAGCGGGCGGATGACCACGTTCTTGCCGTCGTCGCTCACCAGCTTGGGCGGCATGCCCTTCATCTTGGCGCCGAAGAACATGTTCATGAACAGCGTTTGCACGATGTCGTCGCGGTGGTGGCCCAGCGCGATCTTGGTCGCGCCCAGCTCGCCGGCCACCCGGTACAAGATGCCGCGGCGCAGCCGCGAGCACAGCCCGCAGGTCGTCTTGCCCTCGGGGATCACGCGCTTGACGATCGAGTAGGTGTCCTGGTTCTCGATGTGGAACGGCACGCCCACGCCCGACAGGTACTCGGGCAGCACGTGCTCGGGGAAACCGGGCTGCTTCTGGTCGAGGTTGACGGCCACCAGATCGAAGTGGATCGGCGCGCGCTTTTGCAGGTTGAGCAAGATGTCGAGCAGCGCGTAGCTGTCCTTGCCGCCCGACACACACACCATGACCTTGTCGCCTTCTTCGATCATGTTGAAGTCGACGATGGCCTGGCCGGTCAGCCGGTGCAGCCGCTTGCTGAGCTTGTTGATCTCGAGCGCGGCCTTGGCGTCGGCCTGGCGGCGGGTGGCCTCGCGGGCCACGGGGTCGGTTTCGGTGTCAGGCAGCACGGCACTCATGGGGTTTCCTTGGTTCAGCCCAGGTCGGCGCGCAGGCCGAACACCTGGCAGCCCACCGCGGCGCAGTCGGGGTACACATCGGGCTTTTCGGTCGACACCAGCGCAGCGCGCACGCGGGGGTGCGCCAGCAGGGTGGCCAGCAGGTCGTCGCACAGGGTTTCCTGCAACTCGATGTGGCCGCGCGCGATGCGTTCGGTGATGACGTGGCGGATGAAGTCGTAGTCGACCACCTCGGCCAGCGAGTCGGTCGTGGGCGTCGACAGCGCCAGCGGCACATACAGCTCGACGTTGAAGACCAGCCGCTGCGGCGCGGATTTCTCGAAGTCGTGCACGCCGATGTGCACCAGCACGCTGTGCTCGCGCAGGAACAGCCGGCGGCAGTCGGCCAGGCGGGGGTGGCTGGTCAGCAGGGTCATGGGGTGCCTTGGGCGAGAAACATCACATCGCGCGGTTGGCCGAGCAGGTGCTGGCCGCCATCGACGAGCAGCGTGGTGCCGGTGATGGCCGGGCTTTCAATCAAGAAGCGCACGCTGCGCGCGATGTCGGCGGGCGTCGACGAGCGCTGCAGCGGGGTCAGCGTGTGGGCGCGGGCGAATTCCGCCTCGCTCATCGGCCCGGACACCAGCGTGACGCCCGGCGCCACACCGCACACCCGCACGCGCGGCGCCAGTGCTTGCGCGAGCATCACCGTGGCGGCTTGCAGCGCGGCCTTCGACAGCGTGTACGAAAAGTAGTCGGGGTTCGGGTTCCACAGCTTCTGGTCGAGCAGGTTGACCACGCACGCCGGCTCGGTCGACCCCAACCGGTGTTCGTGCAGCGCTTGCGCCAGGATCACCGCCGGCGCGGTGTTGGCGCGCCAGTGCAGCTCCATCGACGCGTGGCCAAAGCTCGCCGGCGCGTCGTACTCGAAGGCCGAGGCGTTGTTGACCACTGCGTCGATGCGGCCGAAGTGCGCGATGACCTGCGGCAGCAGCTCGCGGCAGGCGGCCTCATGGGACAAGTCGGCCTGAAAGGCGTGTGCGGCGGCGCCCAGCGCGTGCAGTTCGGCCACGGTGTCCAGCGCTTCGCCCGCTTCGCCGCGGTAGTGCACCGCCACATCGAAGCCGTGCGCGGCCAGGTCGAGGGCGATCTCGCGGCCGATGCGCCGTGCCGCGCCGGTGACCAGCACCACCGCTCGCGTGGCGCCGGGTGCGGATCGAAGGGCGGAGGGCGAGGGCTGGGTCATGGTTTCTACAATCCGGGGCATGCCCCACCAACAGCCGGCGAGTGTATCGGCGCCCCCCCCGCAGCGGCTCGGCGCGCTGATCCGCCAGGCCAGCGAGCGCCAAGGCGGCTGGCTGCCGTTCGACCGCTTCATGGCGCTGGCGCTGTATGCGCCGGGTCTGGGCTACTACGCCCGCGGCAGCCGCCAGTTCGGCATGCTGCCGTCGTCGGGCAGCGACTTCGTTACCGCGCCCGAGTTGTCGCCGCTGTTCGGCCAGGCGCTGGCCCGTCAGGTGGCGCAAGCGCTCGAGGGCAGCGGCACCGACGAGGTCTGGGAGTTCGGCGCCGGCTCGGGCGCGCTGGCGCTGCAGCTGCTCGAAGCGCTCGGCCCGCGCGTGCGCCGCTACACGATCGTGGATTTGTCGGGCAGCCTGCGCGAACGCCAGCGCGAGCGGCTGGCGCTCCACCTCGAGCGCGTGTGCTGGGTCGACGAGCTGCCTGAGGCGATGCACGGCGTGGTGGTGGGCAATGAGGTGCTCGACGCCATGCCGGTGCAGCTGCTGCACTTCGACGGCGTGCGCTGGCTCGAGCGCGGCGTGGTGGCGGGCCTGGGGCCGGCTGCAGGAGCGGCTGAAGGCGAGGGCGCTTCGACGTGGGCGTGGGCCGATCGCCCCACCGAACTGCACCCGCCGGTCGATGACGCCGCGCTGTTCGTGCCCGGCACCGTCACCGAAATCCACCCGCAGGCCGAGGCCTTCATCGCCACGCTGGCCGAGCGGCTGCAGCGCGGCGCGGCGTTCTTCATCGACTACGGGTTTCCGCTGGCCGAGTACTACCACCCGCAGCGCGTGGGCGGCACGCTCATGTGCCACCGCGCCCACCTGGCCGACACCGACCCGCTGGTCGACGTGGGCGCCAAGGACATCACCGCGCACGTCAACTTCACCGGCATCGCGCTGGCCGCGCAAGACGCCGGCCTCGAGGTGCTGGGCTACACCAGCCAGGCGCGCTTTCTCATGAACTGCGGCGTGCTCGGGCTGCTCGAAGGCGCCGATCTGCGCACCACGGCCAACGCCCAGAAGTTGCTCACCGAGCACGAGATGGGCGAGCTGTTCAAGGTGATTGGCCTGGCCCGCGGCTGCGAGGCGTCGTTCACCACCGCGCCGATCGGCTTCGCCCAGGGCGACCGCACGCACACGCTGTGATGGCCCACTCGCTCGCCCTCACCGCCGCCGCGCGCTGCCCATGATTCGCTGGCTGATCGTGATCTTGCTGGTGCTGATGATCTTCGGCGGCGTGCACCGCTGGCTGGAAAAGATCGGCCTCGGACGCCTGCCCGGCGACTTCCGCTTCAAGCTGTTCGGCCGCGAGTTCTTCCTGCCGCTCGGCAGCAGCGTGCTGCTGAGCCTGGTGGCGTTGGCGCTGGGCCGGATCTTCTGATCGCCTGCGGCAGCGCGCCGCTTGGCGAATCTCAGTCGTTCACCTCGTCGCTGAGTTCGTCTTCCACCGCCAGCACCCTTGCGGTGTGCACCGCGGCACCGATGTCTGGGCCGCGTGCGCCCGCAACGGCGGCGCGCTGCGCCACGGCGCCGGTGTCGAGTGCGGCGGCGCGCTTCAGCGCGGCGCGCAGGCGCGACTGAGACGGCGCATGTGTGCCGGCTGCGGGCGTGGCGTGGGCGATGCCGTCACACGCTTGCAGCAGCCACTCGAAGCGCTCGGGGCGGCGCCAGGCGTCGCAGCGGTCGAGCAGATCCACCAGCGCGTCGGCACCGAGCGTCGGGCTGCGCTGCACGGCGTCGCGCTCGCGCACCAGCAGCTCGGCCAGTTCACGGCAGTCGGTGGGGATGCGCCAGCGCTCGCACAGCGCGTGCAAGGCGGCCAGCGGCATGCGGTGGGCGAGCACCGCCAAGCGCACCGGCAGCGGCGCGTGGCGGCAGGCCGTGGTGTCGATGGCCTGGCGCAGCGTGGGGGTGGTCGGCGGCGGCAAGGGCAGCGGTGATGGCGCTGGCGACGGCAGCGTCTCGTGCGCTGGCGCGGCTCGGCCGGCGCTCCAGTCGGCGTCGATCTCGGGCAGCAGCCGCGCCAGCGCGCCGCAGTCGTGCAGCACGTCGAGCAGGCGCGACGGATGGGCTTCCATCAAGCCGCGCGCGACCTCTTGCCACACCCGCTCGGCGACCAGCGCATCGACCTCGCCGCTGGCGACCATCTCGCGCATCAACGTGGCGGTTTCTGGGGCCACGGAAAAATCGCCCAGCCGCGCGGCGAAGCGCGCCACGCGCAGGATGCGCACCGGGTCTTCGATGAACGCAGGCGACACATGGCGCAGCAGCCGCGCGGCCAGATCGCGTTGCCCGCCGCAGGGGTCGATCAGCGCGCCGTGGTCGTCCTGCGCCATCGCATTGATGGTCAGGTCGCGGCGTTGCAGGTCTTCTTCGAGCGTGACGGTGGGCGCGGCGTGGAACACGAAGCCGTGATAGCCCGGCGCGGTGCTGCGCTCGGTGCGCGCCAGCGCGTATTCCTCCTTGGTGGTCGGGTGCAGGAACACCGGAAAGTCGCGCCCGACCGGCGTGTAGCCCGCGGCCACCATCTGCTCGGGCGTGGCGCCGGTCACCACCCAGTCGGTGTCGCCGCTGGCGCGCCCGAGCAGCGCGTCGCGTACGGCACCACCGACCTTCCAGGC
>CAIVGK010000290.1 GCA_903905475.1 uncultured Burkholderiales bacterium
CGGGGCCGCCGCCGCTTCCTCGCGCAGGCCGAACGCGGTCATGCGAGCGCTCCCGTCGTGCGGGCGGCCACGGCCAGCGCGGCGAGCAACCGGTCGACATCGGCGGCGCGGTGCGCGGCACTCAGCGTGATGCGCAGCCGTGCGCTGCCGGCCGGCACGGTGGGTGGCCGGATGGCCGGCACCCACAGGCCCTGCGACTCGAGCGCTGCCGCGGCGGCCAGCGCCTCGGCGCTGCCGCCGACGATCAGCGGCTGGATGGCGGTGAGCGACTCGGTAAGGTGCCAGCCGGCCGCCGCAGCGCCTGCGGTCTCGCCAGGCAACGCGCCCAGCGCCGCCGGCAGGCCGCCGCGCAGCGCGCCGATCAGCTCGCCCAGGTGCCGCCGGCGCTGATCGCCCTCGGCGCCGCGGATGATCCGCAGGCTCGCGCGCAGCGTGTGCGCCATCGCCGGCGGCGCAGCCGTGGTGTAGATGTAGGCCCGTGCGCTTTGCACCAGCCAGTCGATCACCGTGCGATGCGCCGCCACGAAGGCACCGCCCACGCCAGCCGCCTTGCCCAGCGTGCCCATGCAGATCAGCCGCTCGCTGCGCAGGCCGAAGTGCGACAGCACGCCGCGCCCTTGCTCGCCGAGCACGCCAAAGCCGTGCGCATCGTCGACGACGATCCACGCATCGAAGCGCTCGGCCAGCGCCAGCAGCTCGGGCACTCGCGCCAGGTCGCCGTCCATGCTGAACACGCCGTCGGTGACGATGAGCTTGCGCGGCGAGCGGCACGCCGCCAGCCGCCGCTCCAGGCCGACCAGATCGTGGTGCGGGTAGGTGTAGGCCGCGGCCTTGGCCAGCCGCGCGCCGTCGAACAGCGAGGCGTGGTTGAGCACGTCGGAATAGATCGAGGTGTCTTCGTCGCCCAGCGCCGTGAGCAGCGCCAGGTTGGCCAGGTAGCCGGTGCCGAACGTCAGCGCGCGCACCTCGGGCAGGTGCGGCGAGAGCATCTCGGCCAGATCGTCCTCGAGCAGCGCGTGGGCGCGCGAGTGGCCGCTGATCAGGTGCGAGGCGCCGCTGCCCACGCCGTACAGCCGCGCGCCTTCGGCCCAGGCTTCGATCAGCGCCGGGTGGTTGGCCAGACCCAGGTAGTCGTTGCTGCAAAACGCCAGCAGTTCGCGCGGCACCGCAGCGGGGTCGATGGTGTGGCCGGCGTCGTCGCTCGGGCTGACCTGCTGCTGCGGCGCGCAGGCGGTCTCGGTGACGCGGCGGCGCCGGCGCATCGCCTGCGCGTCGCGCTCGGCGAGTTGCCGGGCCAGGTGATTGAGCATCGCGCGGCCGGCCGGCGTCAGAGCACCGCGTGGAGCGTGGCCACCGTGCGCTCGGCGAGGTAGGCCACGTGCTCCTCGTTGAGCAGGTAGGGTGGCAGCAGGTAGACGGTGCGCCCGATCGGGCGGATCAGCAGGCCCTGCGCGCGGCCGGCCAGGTGAAAGCGCTCCGCGAAGCGCTCGCCGGCGAATTCCTGACGCACATCGAACGCCCAGATCATGCCGCGCTGGCGCACGTGCTCGAGCCGCGCATCGCCGTGCAGCCGCTCGGCCAGCGCCGCGGTGAGCAGCGCGCCACTGTCGCGGTTGCGCTGCAGCACCGGCTCCTCGTCAAAGC
The DNA here is from genome assembly GCA_903905475.1 of uncultured Burkholderiales bacterium. GTDB lineage: Bacteria > Pseudomonadota > Gammaproteobacteria > Burkholderiales > Burkholderiaceae_C > PBB1. The sequence goes on from CAIVGK010000290.1 coordinate 1,645, forward strand.
GGTCGAGCACGGCCAGCGCCGCGCGGCACGCCAGCGGGTTGCCGGTGTACGAATGCGAATGCAGGAAGCCGCGCGCGGTGTCGTCGTCGAGGAAGGCTTCGTAGATGGCGTCGCTCGCGAGCACCAGCGACAGCGGCAGGTAGCCGCCGCTGATGCCCTTGGACAGGCACAGCAAGTCGGGCCAGATCGCCGGCGTGCCGTCGAC
>CAIVGK010000291.1 GCA_903905475.1 uncultured Burkholderiales bacterium
CTGGAGACCGCTCACGACATCGACCAGTTGCGTCGCACCTGGGCCGCACTCGACCCTGCCGATCGGCGTGACGCCTTCGTGGCCTCACGCGCTGCGGTGCGCGCGGCGCAACTCGGCTCGGCGGACGACGCCCGCACCTGGCTGCGTCCGGTCTGGGCGCGCATCGAAAGCCTCGCCAACGACGAGCGGCAGGCGATTTCGCACGCACTGGTGTGCGCTGTGGCCGGTATCGGTGTCGACTGGCTGCCCCGGCTCGAGTCGGCCCGCCTGGCTTTCCCCCGCGATGCCGCCGTGGCCCATGCAGTGGGCGCCGCGCTGGCCGAGCGGCAACTCTGGGGCAAGGCACGCGAGCCGCTGGAGACCGCCGCCAACCACGCAGACCTGCCCATCGCGACGCGCCGCATGGCCTGGCTGACGCTCGCGCAGATCGCACACACCGAAGGCAACGCGCTCAAAGAAGAAGAAAACTATCGCAAGGCGGCGATGCTTGGCTGAATCGTCTTTTGGCGGTGTATAGTCGCCGCTCGCTGCGGCTGTAGCTCAGCTGGATAGAGTACTTGGCTACGAACCAAGGGGTCGTGGGTTCGATTCCTGCCAGCCGCACCAGTGAATCAAGGGGTCAGTTCTCACAAGGGACTGACCCTTTTTGATTGGTGGGTCCGAGTTCATCTTTTGCCCCCACGTTGGCCCCCACCACGTCGCTTCCCGAAGCGGTCTGGCGCCCAGCAAGACCCAACCGTCCTCTGCCCCCGCCGCGCATCGACATCAACGGCTTGACCTCAGGCGACGCCGTGCAGGTGACAGGCTTTGCCTTCAAGTGCGGCGACGTTCTTGAAGTGGCGCCATGGCAGGCCTCTGACCGCGTCAGGCCTGCTGTCAATGAGGGTGCCGATCGGCTACCCCCTCAAGGCCGGCCGACGGGTCGCACGACCGTGCGTGTTGCGCCTGCCGTGCGTTTGAGGGCGCAGCAACCCGACAGCTAGTCGCTGACCATTTGCTTCTTGCAGGCCTTCAGTTCGGCCTTGTCATGCTGCTTGGCCATCTCCCGGGATCGCCACTGCATGTTTTCAGGGCCGTCGGTGCCGCCGCAGGCACGCGGCTTGATGAAATCGATCACGAAGCCCGGGCACACGCCCGACGTCTCGCCATTCGAGGGGCACGGGTTGGCTTGCCTGAATGCCGACTTCTGAGCCGAATCGCCAGGCGAGCTCTTGGCCTGTGCGTGGGGCCATCCGGCGAATGCGAGACAGACGATGAAGGTGCGGGACAGGTTCATGGTGCGCTGCGATGGAGAGATGCGAGATGCGATGTGCGCGTCAATATACGCGCGGCCCGGCCCCCTCAGCGCGGTGTTCTGGCCGTTCTCGCCTGCCACTCGCTGGCCAGCCGTTGCGCGGCTTCGATCTGCGCCGGCGTCATTTCCCTGACCACCAGCGCCTGCTGGCGAGCGGCCTCCTTGTCGCCCGAAGCCGCCGCCAGCTGGAGCCACAGGTGCGCTCTGACCCGGTCGGGGGCGACGCCCTGCCCCTTGAAGTAGCTCATGCCGAGGTGGAACTGCGCTGACCCGTGGCCCTGCACCGCGGCCATCTTGAACCAGCGCAGCGCCTCGGCCGAATCCTGAGCCACCCCCTGCCCGCGGGCCCAGGCGATGCCCGTGTTGAACTGGGCCACCGCCAGGCCCTGCTCGGCCGCGAGCGCGTACCAGCGCGCCGCCTGCGCGTCGTCGGGCTCGACGCCTTGACCTTTGCGGTAGGCGTTGCCCAGGCCCAGCTGCGCATCGGGGTCGCCTTGCTGCGCCGCCAGGCGGTACCAGTGCACGGCTTGGGCCGGGTCGTGCGACACGCCCTGCCCGCTGTCGTACAGGTAGCCCAGGTTGAACTGCGCGGGCGCATAGCCCTGCACGGCCGACATGCGGTACCAGGCCAGCGCCTCGGCCAGATCCTGTGGGGCACCTCGGCCACTGACGCAGGCATTGCCGACGGCGAACTGCGCAGCGGCGAATCCCTGCTCGGCGGCCCGCCTGTACCAACGCACTGCCTCGGCAACGTCTGGCGCCACCCCCTGACCGCTGGAGTAAGCGTTGCCCAGGTTGAACTGCGCCACCGCCAGCCCCTGCTCGGCCGCCAGCCGGTACCAGCCCAGCTCGGCAACCGGATCCGGGGCCACGCCCTCGCCCAGCCCGTGCATCACCCCGAGATAGAACTGCGCACCCGCTGAACCCTTGGCGGCGGCGCGCTTGAATTTCTGCAGGGCCGCGGGATATTTCTGCTGGGCGCAGGCGGCCAGGCCGTCCTCGAAATCACCGGCCCAGGCCACCCCCACATTCAGCACCAAGGCGGCGACGAAAGCCCTCAGCAACAACCGCATCTCGACCCCATGCTCATGTCCATCCTGGAACGAGTAAACCACGGCCGATCGACTCCACGCGCCGCGCGCGGGCGATCAGATCAGCTCGTGGCGGTGGGCCAGCACCGCCTGTCTCACGAGGGGCAGCAGGTCATCACCACCGGTGCGGTCGACGTGCTCGAGCAGCTCGCGCCGCATGCGCGGCGCCCAGAACTTGCGCAGATGCTGGGTGATCTCGAGGACCGCTTCTTCGCGCTCAGGCATCGTCTGGAAGAACTCGCCGATGCGGTTGGCCATGTGGACGAGGTTGTCAGTGTCCATGTTCACCACCCACCTCTGAAGTGGCCTGCGCGCCCAGCCCGAGCCGCTCGGCAAAGCTGTACGCCACCAGGCCGTCGCCGCGCACAAAACCCGCCAGCGCCAGGCCGCAGCGGCGGGCGACGTCCACGGCCAGTGCCGTCGGCGCGGACACCGCGGCGAGCGTGGCCACGCCGGCCATGGCGGTCTTTTGCACCATCTCGAAGCTCGCGCGACTGGTCACGCAGATGAAGCCTTCGGCGGGGTTCGCCGCCGAGCGCACTATGGCGCCCACCAGCTTGTCGAGTGCGATGTGACGGCCCACGTCCTCGCGCACCAGCAGCACCTGACCGTCCACGGCGCACCAGGCCGCGGCGTGGGTGGCGCCGGTGAGTTTTTGCATGGCCTGAGAGCGCTGCAGTTCGCGCTGCCCACGGGCAAGCGCTTGCGGCGTGAGATCGAGCGCGGCCACACGCGGCAGCTCACGTCGGACCTGACCGAGGCTTTCGGCGCCACACAGCCCGCAGCCGGTGAGCCCAGCCAGCGTGCGCCGCCGCTCCTTGAGCCGCCAGGCGCAAGCCGCTGCCACCTCGAGCTGCAGCTCGATGCCATCGGGCACCTCGCGCACCTCGACGCCCAGCAACTCCGACGCGCTGGCCAGCAGGCCTTCGGTGAGGCCGAAGCCGAGTGCGAAATCCTCCAGATCCGCCGGGCTGGCCAGCATGACGGCGTGCGAGATGCCGTTGAACACCAGCGCCACCGCAATCTCATCGGCCAGCCAGTCGGATTGCTCACGCGATTGCGCGTCACGCCAGACCGTCACCGGCACGGCACGCACGCCTGCCGGCAGCACCGCGGCAGGGCTCGGCTTCACCGGACGGGTGCCTCGGGGCGAGCCTGCGCCAGCAAGTCGAGTTGCTCGCGGTTGAATTCGGCGTGTTCGCGCTGCCAGTCCGAAGGCTCCATCACCTTGGCCACCTGCACCGCGGTGACCTTGTATTCGGGACAGTTGGTGGCCCAGTCGGAGCTCTCGGTGGTGACCACGTTGGCGCCTGATTCCGGGAAGTGGAAGGTGGTGAAGACCACGCCGGGCGGCATGCGTTCGTTGATGTCGGCACGCAGCACCGTGCGGCCGGCGCGGCTGGCGATGCTCACCCAGTCGCCCGGGCTCACGCCGCGCTCTTCGGCGTCATGCGGGTGGATGTCGAGGCGGTCTTCCTCGTGCCACTGGTTGTTGGGCGTGCGCCGCGTCTGGGCGCCCACGTTGTATTGCGACAGCACGCGCCCGGTGGTCAGCAGCAGCGGGTACTTGCGCGTGACTTTCTCCTCGGTGGGCACGTACTGGGTGATGAAGAAACGGCCCTTGCCGCGCACGAAGCGATCGCGGTGCATGACCGACGTGCCGGCCTCGCCGGTGCTGTCGTTGCAGGGCCACTGCACGCTGCCCAGCCGGTCGATCTTTTCGTAAGTCACCCCCTGGAAGGTCGGCGTGAGCCGCGCGATCTCCTGCATGACCTGCTCGGGGTGCGTGTAGCTCATCGGATGACCCAGCGCGTTCGCGAACTTCAGGGTCACTTCCCAGTCGGCCAACCCGGCCAGCGGCGGCATCACCTGACGCACCCGCGAGATGCGCCGCTCGGCGTTGGTGAAGGTGCCGTCCTTCTCGAGGAACGAGCTGCCCGGCAGAAACACGTGCGCGTACTTGGCGGTCTCGTTGAGGAAGATGTCCTGCACGACCAGGCACTCAAGCAAGGCCAGCGCGGCCGACACGTGCTGGGTGTCGGGGTCGGACTGCACGACATCCTCGCCCTGGCAGTACAGGCCCTTGAAGCTGCCGGTGCGTGCCGCGTCGAACATGTTGGGGATGCGCAGACCCGGCTCGGGGCTGAGGGGCACGCCCCAGGCGGCCTCGAACTGCGCGCGCACCGTGCTGTCGGACACATGCCGGTAGCCTGGGAATTCGTGTGGGAAGCTGCCCATGTCGCAACTGCCTTGCACGTTGTTCTGGCCGCGCAGCGGGTTCACGCCGACGCCTTCGCGCCCGACCATGCCGCAGGCCATGGCCAGGTTGGCGATGCCCATCACCATGGTCGAGCCCTGCGCGTGCTCGGTCACGCCCAGCCCGTAATAGATGGCCGAATTGGGGCCGGCGGCATACAGCCGCGCGGCGGCGCGCACCTCGGCGGCGCTCACGCCGGTCACGGCCTCGACAGCCTCGGGCGAGTTGTCAGGCCGGGCCACGAACTCGCGCCAGGGCGCGAAGCTGCGCGCGTCGCAGCGCTCGGCCACATAGGCTTCGTGGACCAGCGCCTCGGTGACCACCACGTGCGCCATGGCCGTGATCATCGCCACGTTGGTGCCGGGCCTGAGCGCCAGATGGTGCTCGGCGCGCACGTGCGGCGCGTCGACCAGATCGATACGCCGCGGGTCGATGACCACCAGCCGGGCGCCCTCGCGCAGCCGGCGCTTCATGCGCGAGGCGAACACCGGGTGCGCGTCGGTCGGGTTGGCGCCGATCACCACGATCACGTCGGCGTGGGCCACCGATTTGAAATCCTGCGTGCCCGCTGACGTGCCGAAGGTCTGGCCCAGGCCATAGCC
>CAIVGK010000292.1 GCA_903905475.1 uncultured Burkholderiales bacterium
CGGCGTGGTGATGCTGGTTCGCGTGGTCGATGGCGAACTGCGCCGTGGCGAGCGCTTCAAGATGATGGCCACCAACACGGTGTACGCCGCCGAAAACCTGGGCGTGTTCACGCCCAAGTCGATGCCGCGCGATGCGCTGCGCGCGGGCGAGGTCGGTTTCATCATCGCCGGCATCAAGGAGCTGCAAGCCGCCAAGGTCGGCGACACGATCACGATCGAAAAGAAGCTGCCCAACAACCGCGGTCCGGCCACCCAAGCGTTGCCCGGCTTCAAGGAGATCCAGCCGCAGGTTTTCGCCGGGCTCTACCCGACCGAGGCCAGCGAATACGACCAACTGCGCGATGCGCTGGAAAAGCTCAAGCTCAACGACTCGTCGCTGCGCTACGAGCCCGAGGTGAGCCAGGCGCTGGGATTCGGCTTTCGCTGCGGATTTCTCGGCCTGCTGCACATGGAAATCGTGCAGGAGCGGCTCGAGCGCGAGTTCGATCAGGACCTCATCACCACCGCGCCCAGCGTGGTCTACCAAGTCGAACTGGGCAACCAGGAGGTGATCCAGGTCGACAACCCCTCCAAGATGCCCGATCTCGGTCGCATCGCCGAGATCCGCGAGCCCATCGTCACCGTTCACCTTTACATGCCGCAGGACTACGTCGGCCCGGTGATGACGCTGGCCAATCAGAAGCGCGGCAACCAGCTCAACATGGCCTATCACGGCCGTCAGGTGATGCTGACCTACGAGATGCCGCTGGCCGAGATCGTGCTGGACTTCTTCGACAAGCTCAAGAGCGTGTCGCGTGGCTATGCGTCGATGGACTACGAGTTCAAGGAATACCGGGCATCCGACGTGGTCAAGGTCGACATCTTGCTCAACGGCGACAAGGTCGACGCGCTGTCGATCATCGTGCACCGTGCCCAGAGCCAATACCGCAGCCGAGCGGTGGTGGCCAAGATGCGCGAGCTGATTTCACGCCAGCAGTACGACGTCGCGATCCAGGCCGCCATCGGGGCCAACATCATCGCGCGTGAGACAATCAAGGCCCTCCGCAAGAACGTGATCGCCAAGTGCTACGGCGGCGATGTCTCGCGCAAACGCAAGCTGCTCGACAAGCAGAAAGCGGGCAAAAAGCGCATGAAGCAGATCGGTTCGGTGGAAGTGCCTCAAGAGGCCTTCCTGGCCATTCTCCAAGTGGAAGATTGATGAGCAAGTTGACCGGTGTGCTCTACGGCTGCCTGATTGTTTTCCTGGGCGGCTGGTTCTTCGGCGAATGGAGCGGCAACTTCTCGGCCCTGCTGCTGGTGCTCACGCTGGTCACGATGGTGTACTGGCTGCTCGAGCGCTATCACTTTGCACCGAAGCGCGCCGCCATGGTCGACATGCTGGCGGTTCAGGCCGATGCCAGGCGCCGCCAACTGGCTGATCAGGGCATCACCCGGGTGGACGAAGACTTCGGCCCGGCTCGAGCGGCGCTGTTGGCGCAGCCTTGGTGGCTGGACTGGACGGCGGGATTGTTCCCGGTGATCCTGGCGGTGTTCTTGCTGCGCTCGTTCCTGTTCGAGCCCTTCAAGATCCCGTCTGGCTCGATGATCCCGACGCTGCTGGTGGGCGATTTGATCCTCGTGAACAAGTTTCACTACGGGGTGCGCCTGCCGGTCATCCACAAGAAGATCATCCCCTTTCACGATCCGAAGCGCGGTGACGTGATGGTGTTTCGCTACCCCAAGGACACCAGCATCGACTACATCAAGCGAGTGGTCGGCGTGCCGGGTGATGAGGTGGCGTATCGCAATCAACAGCTGTACCTCAACGGGGTGCTCGCTCCGACCCAGGCGATACCGGATTTCTACAACGAAGACAACCTGCGCTACTCCGCGCAGTTCACCGAGGATCTGGGCTCATTCACGCACCAGATCCTTGTGGACCGCTCGCGGGAAATCTTCATGCGTCCGATTGCCGCCTTCCCGTTCAACGAGAACTGTCGCTACAACGCCGAAGGCGTCACCTGCAAGGTGCCCCCGGGGCACTACTTCATGATGGGCGACAACCGAGACAACTCCGAAGACTCGAGGTTCTGGGGCTTCGTGCCCGACGAGAACATCGTTGGTAGGGCGTTTTTCGTGTGGATGAATTTCGGCAACATCAAGCGCATCGGCGCGTTCCAGTGAGCCACCTCAGCGCGCAGACTGGGGCGAGCTTTACCGTTCATTTCCTACTGAGTTGTGGAGCATGAAGCCATGACACGCGAGCGTTTGAAGGGGCCTCAGGGTCAGCGGGGCGTTTCCCTGTTCGGGTTGCTGTTCTGGGCGATCGTCGTGGGCTTCGTGGCGTTGCTGGGCATGCGCGTGCTGCCCACGGTCAACGAGTTCCTCACCATCCAGAAGGCCGTCAACAAGGCGGCGCTTGAAGGTGGCAACACCGTGGCGGGCATCCGTGCGGTGTTCGAGCGGCAAAAGGAGGTCGAGTACGCCATCCAGTCGATTTCCTCGAAGGAGCTCGACATCACCAAGGAAAACGACCACGTGGTGGTGCGCTTCGCCTACGACAAGGAGATCGAGGTGATGAGCCCGGTGTTCCTGCTCATCAAGTACGAAGGGCGCTCTCCCTGACGCTCGAGAGCAAGCCTGGCCGACTCGATCGCTCCCCCATGGATCCTCGCCTCCAAGCGCTGCAACGACAACTGGGGCACTCGTTTGCCGATCCGGCATTGCTGGCGCTGGCCGTCACCCACCGCAGTTTCAGTGCCGATCACAACGAGCGGCTGGAATTCCTGGGTGATGCGGTGCTGAGCCTGGCGGTGTCCAGCTTGTTGTTCGAGCGGTTTGCCGGTTGCGACGAGGGCGACCTGACCCGCGTGCGCGCCCACCTCGTTCGCGAGGACAGCTTGCACAAGGTGGCCTTGCGTCACGGTCTGCCTGAAGCCCTGCGGCTGAGCGAAGGCGAGGCGCGCGGCGGCGGTGCCCAGCGCGCGTCGATCCTGGCCGATGCGCTCGAGGCGGTCATCGGGGCGACGTTCGTTGACGGCGGGTTTGATGCCGCCCGCGCGCTGGTGGCGCGCTTGTTTGGCGACGTGATCAACTCCACCGAGATCGGCAGCTGGACCAAGGATGCCAAGACCGAACTGCAGGAATGGCTGCAGGCGCGACGCCTGCCGGTGCCCGGTTACCGCATCAGCGCGACGCGCGGGCAAGCCCATGCGCAGACCTTCGAGGTCGAGTGCGAGGTGCCGGCGCTGAGTCTGAAACACACGGGCGAGGGGCGTTCGCGCCGTCTCGCCGAACAGGAAGCCGCCCGGCGCATGCTCGATGCGCTCAAGGCGACCGACAAGCCAGGCGGCACCTTGCGCGCCTGATGTTCTTTGACCCACTGCTCTTTGAAGGCCCAACCATGAATGCTGCCCATGACCGACGTTGATGAAACTACCGCGGGCCAAGAGCCCGCTGTGCAGCGCTGCGGCATGGTGGCCATCGTCGGGCGGCCCAACGTGGGCAAGAGCACCTTGCTCAACGCCCTGGTCGGCCAGAAGGTCAGCATCACCTCGAGCAAGGCGCAAACCACGCGGCACCGGATCACCGGCATTCGCACCACGGGCCCGACGCAGTTTGTCTTCGTGGACACGCCCGGTTTCCAGATGCGCTACGCCGCGGCCCTGAACCGCACGCTCAACAAGACGGTGCACAGCGTGCTGTCCGATGTGGACGTGGTGCTGTTCGTGGTCGAGGCCGGCCGCTTCGGGCTGGACGATGCCAAGGTGCTGTCGCTGATGCCGTCGGGCGAATACGCCAAGCCGGTGTTCCTGATCGCCAACAAGCTCGATGCGGTGCATCGCCGCGCCGAGCTGGCCCCCTGGCTCAAGGGCATGCAGGACCGCCACGCGTTCGCCGAGTTCGTGCCGCTGACGGCCAAGAAGGACGCTGATGTGCAAAGGCTGCTGGGCATCATCGAGCCCTACCTGCCCACGCAACCCTGGTTCTACGAAGAAGACGCGCTGACCGACCGCAGCGACCGCTTCCTGGCCAGCGAAATCATTCGCGAGAAGCTCTTCCGGTTGATGGGTGACGAGCTGCCCTACACATCCACGGTGGTCATCGACAAATACGAGGAAGAAGGCCGGCTGCGCCGCATCGCCGCGAGCATCGTGGTCGAGCGCGAGGCCCACAAGGGCATGGTCATCGGCGGCAACGGCGAGCGGCTCAAGCGCATCGGCAGCGAGGCCCGTCAGGAGCTCGAAAAGCTGATGGACGCCAAGGTGTTTCTCGAGATCTGGGTCAAGGTGCGCTCGGGCTGGGCTGACGACGAGGAACACCTGCGCAGCTATGGCTACGAGTGAGCGCCCAGCGGCCGTGTTTTCGCGGCCTGACTGATCGCGCGCGGTGGCCACTTCCCGCCGTCCCCCGTCGGTGCTCACGACCTATGTGCTGCACCGCTACGACTGGAGCGAATCGAGCCTGATCCTCGATGTGTTCACGCGGGAGCAGGGCCGCCTGATCGTCGCGGCCAAAGGGGCCAAGCGACCCTATTCCCAACTGCGTTCGGTGCTGCTGCCATTTCAGCGCTTGCACATCGCGCTGGGGCGGGTGCCGAAGGCCGATGCGCTGAACGAGGCCACCGCCGGCCGCGAGGTGCAAACCCTGCGCAGCGCCGATTGGGCGGGCGGTGCTGCCATGCTCACCGGCGCGGCGCTTTTCAGCGGCTTCTACCTCAACGAGTTGTTGATGAAGCTGCTGGCCCGCCACGACCCGCATGTGGCGCTGTTCGATGCCTATGCCGCCACGCTGCCGGCGCTGGCCAGCCGCGATGAGTTGTCGGTGCAGTCGGCCCTGCGCGCCTTCGAGATCACGCTGCTGCAAGAGATCGGCGTGCTGCCCGATTTGAGCCAGGTCACGATGACGCTCGAGGCGCTGGCGGCCGACACGCGCTACGCGCTGTGGCCCGAAGCCGGTGTGGCGCTGGCGCGCCCAGGGGAGTCCGGGCTGTCGGGCGCGGCCTTGATCGGTGTGCAGGCCGCGCTGCTGCACGGCAGCCTGCAAGCTGTGGCACACGCTTGTTCGACGAGCCTGCCCGAGTGGCGCCACGCCCTGCGCGGGTTGCTTCACTATCATCTCGGCGGCCCGCTGCTGCGCACCCGCAAGGTGATGCTCGAGCTGCAGGGGCTGTCGACCCCGGGCCACCACGCCACCGCACCATGAACCCATTGCTCACCACCGGACTCGATGCGCACCGCGGCCACACCGCGCTGTCGGTCAACCTCAACAAGGTGGCGCTGCTGCGCAACCAGCGCACGCTGGGCATCCCCAGCGTCACCCGCGCGGCCACGCTGTCGCTCGAGGCGGGCGCCCAGGGCATCACCGTGCATCCGCGACCCGACGCGCGTCACATCCGCGCGCACGACGTGTTCGACCTGGCCGCGCTGATACAGGACTGGCCGCAAGCCGAGTTCAATGTCGAGGGCAACCCGCTGCACAACCTGATGGACTTCATCCGCCAGTTGAAGCGCCAGGGTCTGCCACTGCACCAGTGCACCTTCGTGCCCGATGGGGTGGACCAGTCCACCTCCGACCACGGTTGGCAACTGGCGCATGACGCTGCCGCACTGCGCCCGCTGATCGACGAGGCGCGCTCGCTGGGCGTGCGCGTCAGCCTGTTCATGGACCCTGTGCCGCAGGCGATGGCCGCGGTGCGTGCGCTGGGCGCCGAGCGCGTCGAGCTCTACACCGAGTCCTACGCCAGCGCCCACGGCAGCGCCGAACTGACTGCCGTGCTGGCGGGTTTCACCGCCACCGCCGAAGCCGGCCTGCGCGAGGGTTTGCAGATCAATGCCGGCCACGACCTCAACCGCGACAACCTCACCGACTTCCTGCGGGCCGTGCCCGGCGTGCAGGAGGTGTCGATCGGCCACGCGCTGATCGCCGATGCGCTCGAGCTGGGTTTGAGCGAGACGGTGCGTGACTACCTGCGCTGCATCCACCGCGCGGCGGGTGCGGCCGAAAGCGCGCGGTGATCTACGGCGTCGGCACCGACATCTGCGATTTGCGCCGCATCGCCGCCACGCTCGGGCGGCGCGGCGAGCGCTTCGCCGAAAAGGTGCTGGGCCCGCAGGAGATGCTGGTCTTTCGAGCCCGCCGTGCACGCGTCGAGGCGCGGGGTGTCAGCTACCTGGGCACCCGCTTTTCGGCCAAGGAAGCCTTCTCCAAGGCGATCGGCCTGGGCCTGCGAACGCCCATGGCCTGGCGCGACTGCGAAATTCTCAACCTGCCCAGCGGTCAGCCGCACATCTGCCTGCACGGCGCGCTTGCCGTGTGGTTCGATGAGCGCCGGCTGCGCGCGCAGGTGAGTCTCACCGACGAAACCGACTACGCCACCAGCTTCGTGGTGGTTGAAAGCCTGCCATGACAAAAACCACACCGACCCCCGCGCGTAAGCGTGCCCAACCGGCCGCGCCCGTCGCCAGCCTGCACGCCCCGGTGGTGCTCGACATCGAAGGCCTCGGCCTCAACGCGGCCGACCGTCGCCGCCTGCGCCACCCGCTGACCGGCGGGCTGATCCTGTTCGCGCGCAACTGGCAAGACCGCCATCAGCTCACCGAACTCACCGCCGAGATCAAGTCGATCCGCCCCGACGTGCTGGTGTGCGTCGACCATGAAGGCGGGCGTGTGCAGCGCTTTCGCACCGATGGCTTCACCCACCTGCCACCGATGCGTCGGCTTGGTGAGCAGTGGATGCAAGACCCGCTGGGCGCCACCGATGCGGCCACCGCCAGCGGCTTCGTGCTGGCCAGCGAGCTGCGCGCCTGCGGCGTCGACATGAGCTTCACGCCGGTGCTCGATCTCGACTTCGGTGCCAGCAGCGTGATCGGCGATCGTGCGTTCCACCGCGATGCGCGCGTGGTCACGATGCTCGCCAAGAGCCTCATGCACGGCTTGTTGCGCGCGGGCATGGCCAACTGCGGCAAGCATTTCCCCGGGCATGGCTTCGTCCAGGCCGACAGCCACCTCGAGATCCCGATCGACAAGCGCTCGCTCAAGGCGATCCTGGCCGACGACGCGCGGCCGTACGAGTGGCTGAGCACCAGCTTGTCCAGCGTGATGCCTGCGCACGTGGTGTACCCGAAGGTCGATGCCCATCCGGCGGGCTTTTCGCCGCGCTGGCTGAAAGACATCTTGCGGCTGCAACTGGGCTTCACCGGCGCGGTGTTCAGCGATGACCTGAGCATGGCCGGCGCACGCCGCATTGCCGGTGTCGAGGTCAGCTACACCGACGCGGCTGAAGTCGCGCTCAACGCCGGCTGCGACCTGGTGCTGCTGTGCAACCAGTCCAGCGACGGTGGCGCCGCGGTGGACGCGCTGCTCGAGGGTCTGCTCGCCTCGCAAGCGCTCGGCCGTTGGCACGCCGACGAGGACAGCGAGCAGCGCCGAGTGGCCCTGCTGCCGCAAACGCAGCCGCTGACCTGGGATCAGCTGATGCACGACCCCGCCTACCAGCGCGCGCTCGAACGGCTGCCCTGAGCGGCCAGCGCGGCCCTTGGCGGGCACGATGAAAAACGGCGCACCGAGGTGCGCCGTTTTCGTTGCCGAGCCGGTTGCCCGGCTCAGTGGGTCACGCTCAGGCGGCCGGCTTGTCGGACTCGAACGGCAGGGTCACCTGGGACAGGTCCTTGCGCGTTTCCACCATCACCAGCGGGCTGTTGTCGGCCGCTGCGGCCGGCTTGGCCGCGCGGGGCACGTGCGCAGGCTGGGGCTCGCTGGCCATCGCCTGTTGCGCCGCGCGGATCTTGTCGGCATCGGAGTTCACCCACTGCAGACCCGCGGTTTCGGCCACCGCCACCA
>CAIVGK010000293.1 GCA_903905475.1 uncultured Burkholderiales bacterium
ATCGCCGGCCCATTTCAGCAGGTCAAGTTCGGTCGGCGGATAGGACTCGAAGCCCAAGACAACCCGGAACAGCTCTTTCCAGGCGCGGTCTTGATCCAGGACGAGTGATCGAACCGGGGCGTATCCCTCTGCTGGCATGTACCGCACAAGCAGTTCGGCCAACCAGCGGTGGCGGGCCAATCGCGGATCAATGTGCGCCGCCCGAAACAGCGCCAAGACGGTCTGCCAAAGGTCGTGGCTAATGGCGCGCCGCTTGGCGCAGCGGGCCAGTACGTCAGAGCCCAAGTCACTCTCGTCACCTGAGAACAGCAAGACAACCGGCGTCGTGCTGGTTGAATGACGTCTCATGGCATCTCGAACCGACAACGGGGAACTGCAGGCCGAGACTGGCCAGCTCCCGGCGTTCACATCCACCGCCGCACCATCGAAGGCATCTGGCGGCAGCCGCAGCAGGATGAACCTTGCTCGTGGGTCGGCCTCGTGGGCCTGCTTGGCCTGGAGGCTGATTTGATGCGCCGGGACCTTCATTCCTGTTCCCGGATCACGATCTGAATGTCCACACTGACCTCGCCGAGTCCCTCAAGCAGCGTGCGCGCATCCGCCAATGCCTGCAGGGCATCGGTCTTCACCAGCCTAGCGCGCTCAATGCGTTGCGGCGCTTTCATGCCGGGTTCCGGCTCTGGCTCCGGCGCGGGCTGAGGCTGCGGGGCCGGTGGCGTCGCCCGGTTGGCGACATCGGCCATCAGCGTTCCCGCGTCGCGTTCGAACTGGGCGACAGCGGCTTGAAGTCCATCGACGTACTCGTAGCGGAGTACAGCGTGCGCCAGGCTCTCCAGAATCTGGTTGGCACGCGGCGCAAACTCACCGCTGCCGCTCGCGATCGAGCGCAGACTGTTGACCAGGTAGTGCTTGGCCTCGACACGTGCCAGTGCCTGGACCCCACCGAGAACCGCCTTGGTTTCGGCGACTTCTTCGGTGCTGAAGTCCAGCCTCGCCACGAGGTTGACGAGGTCAAACTCCGAGCTGCTGGACTCCATGGCAGCAAACCAGTCGCGCAGACGTGTCGCACCTGTCTTGCGAAGGGCAGGCTCGCCTGTGGCGACTACATCGGTCTGCACCAAGGTCATCAACTGCTCGACCACGCGCAGGTAGTTCAGCAAATGGGCTGCCGTGTCGGTCACACGCTTGCGTGCCGCGCGAGAAAACTCCACCAGTCCCGGTGCTGACCGGTACAGCGCTGCCATGGCCGGGTCCAACATATCGCCGGCAAACTTGGTGGCCTTGTCCCAGTCGGCCGTGGTAGGCAAGGGCTGCTCGCGCACCTCGCACTCGTTGGGCACGTTGCCGATTTCGCCCTTGAAGGGCTGGCCGAAACGGTACAAGGAGCGATTGCTCTTGGCCAGCCAGGTCAGGATCACCAGGTCTTGCAGGTCTTCGCGCAGGCCGCGCCTGTCGGGAAGGTCCAGCCAACGGCGGAGGTCGGTCACAGTGGGTTCGCGGCCAGATTGCTGCGCGATTTGTCGGGCAAAGTGCTGCGACCAGTCATCGCGCAACTGCAGCGCTGCTTCGCCCACCTCAGCCAGATCAAGCTTGGGTGCGATGCGCTTGGCGTCGTCCCGAAGCGAGGCTTCGAGCTCGACCCGATGGGCTGGCTTTTGGGCTGCCAGCACCATCAGATCAGCCAGGCGTTTCACAGCAATCGGCCTGGGCTCGGCATCAAAGTGCGGGTGGGCTGGAAACTCGTAGTCCAGCGCTTGTTCGGTCAACTTCTCGAACGCACCTTTGAAGTTGGCCGCCACCGGTGGGCGCAAGACCAAAGAGGGGTCGAGGCTGAAATAGTGCTCGTCGACGGTCTGCGCGGGGTCCAGCGCTTCCTGGGCCACACTGTTGAGACCGTAGGCGGTGTACAAGCAGTTGCGAATGAACTGCCGCAGTTGGTCCCGCTGGTTTGTCAGCAGTACTCGCGCCTGCTCACGGTCTGCCTGCGACAGTTGGCTGGCGTACTGATCGAGATTGTTGCCACGCAGCACGAAATTGATGACCACCAGCCGCCCCAACTGGTCCTGGGTGTTGGGTGACAGGAAGGACGGCAGCCAGGCCACCGAGCGCCCGACCCGGCCGTCGTTGAGGAAGCCGTTGATCTTGGCCACATCGTCTTGTGGGCCGTGTTCGGGTTGGTGGTCAAACGGGAAGTCGATCAGGATGCGCCACGTCCCTTCGCGCCCCTTAAGAGTGTCGAAGGACTGCTCGCGGACGTTGCCAAACAGAATCTCCGCATTGCGGCGCGAGCCGCGCCAACTGATCTCCATCTCCGGGGGCAGCAGGCTGGAGCCGACGTCGGCGAGCCCCAGACCATCGGTGATCAGTTGCCTGACTTCTGCCTGCCGGTTCCCCTGCGTGTCGAACGACATCGCGTTGGCCAGAATGGCATCCGTGTCCACCTTGGCGACTTCCACCGACACGATCGGGTTCGGCGAGTCGTCGGCAATCTTGATCTCACCCGCCTGGCCCGCCCAACGCTTGAGCTTGGTCAGTACAGTGATGCCCTCACTGCCAGGCACTGGCGTGCGGATCGTGCCGTGGTTCAGCGCCGCCAGCTTGGTGGGCGTCAGGTTCTTCAGGGCTTCTACCTCGGGCACCAAAGCGGCCAACACCAGGGTCTTGAGCAGACGGGCGTCGTTTTGCAGCGCGGCAGCCTTCTTCGGGTCGGCCTTGCCCGCCTCGATGTCTTCCCAGGTCACACCGTGCTGGGTTTCCAGAATCGGCAGCAGGCGACGACGCCAGAGCTGCTTGGCCTGCTCAAAAAAGAGCTTGATGCCGTGGGTGAACGGTTCGTCGCCGTCGGCAATCACATCGAACAGATCGCCCACCGGGATGACGTCGCCAATCTCCAGCGTGTCGGCCTTGTCCACCAGCATTTGCTGCATCAGCTTGAGTGCTGTGCGCTCGCGCTGCAGCATCGACGAGACGGCGATCAGGGTCTGAACCAGTGCCGGTGTGAAGGGGTACAGATCCTGCAGCATCTGCTGATCGCCATCGCGTGTCAGCAGGGTTTGCAGCACTTCGGGCTGGCTGCTGAGCAGCTTGTTTATGGCACCCCTTAGTAGCGCTTCCTCGGCAGGGCCGCGCGTGCGCAGCAGGCGCTTCTTGGCGATTTCTGGAAGGTTGCGGTCTTCCAGATTCACCTTGTCGAAGCGCGCTTCCCAATACTGCAGCGTGTCGGCAAACGACAACTGTTCGGCGCCGGGCATGTGCTCGCCAACCAGTTCGCGCAGATCGCGCTGGCGGGCCATGAAGCTGACGATGGGCGTCGGTCGGTCGGCGTTGCTCGACTCCACCAGCTTGGCGACCTTTTGTCCTTCGCGGGCAATCCAGGCCACATCGGCGGCCCGGCTGGCCAGCCAGAGGATGAACTCGTCCAGGAACAGGATGATGCCGTCGTAGCCCAGGTCCTTGGCGTGATGCGACATTGCCGACAGGCCTTCGTCGAGCGAGGTGTACATCTCGCGCTGCGAGGCAGAGAGGTGGCTCACGCTGCCATAGAAGGCGCGTGTCAGCGCACCGACGAGTTGGAAGCGCTCTGGGCTGCCGGGCGGCACTTTCAGCGTGGCCTCGAAGCGCGCAGGGGCCCAGGTCTGCGTGACACGCCCCCAGCCGCCGCCTCCGGTGGCGGCACCGGTCGCACCGTTCAGGGTGCGGAAAAAGGCCTCGTCTCCCATCTGCGTGCGCAGCTTCTGCGCATCGTTGAGCATGCCCTCGCTCTGGTAGAAACCGGGGCTCGGCGCGTCGGGGTGCAGGCGTGCAGTCAGCTCGGCATAGCCCGAGAACAGTGCCGATTCCAGCGTCTCGGCATTGATCATGTGGTACGGCACAACCAGGAACTTCTTTCCCTGCGTCCAGCCGTTGTGCTTGGACACCACCGAAGCCAACTCTGGCTTGCCACGGGCCGTGGCGTCGCCGCGCAGCAGCAGCGAAAGGATGGCCATGAAGTGGCTCTTACCCGAGCCGAAACTGCCGTGCAGGTAAGCGCCCTTGCTCATGCGGCTGTCGATCGCACCCTTGACCACGCCGAGCGCCTGATCAAAACACTTCACCAACTGGGGCGTGGCGATGTAGTCGCGCACGGTTTCCGCTGGGGTGTTCAAGCCGTCGGTCAGGCGCAGAACAAAGTCGCCCTGGTGGACCTGTTCGGGCAGGTCAAATATCTCGCGTAGTTTTGGCATGTTGTTGTATCCCTCGTGATTCGTGTCAGGCCTGCGCGGCTGCGCTGGAGCGTCTGCCGCGCGTGCGGCGAACAGGCGCAGGCGGCTGCCAGGCACGCACCGCCGTGAGTGTTAGCCCGTGCTGGGCCAGTTGCGCATCGAGCAAGCCCTGAAGGTAGTCGCCGGTACTCATGCCCAGGTCGTCGTCGATCTCGCTGTGCCACTGGTGAACCCAGGGAAGCAGTTCATCCAGCCCGGCCAGCGCAGGCGTCAAGCGAGACGCGTCGGCGCCCTCGCGTTGCAGCATCTCGTACAGGTGGCCCGTTAGCGCCAGGGCACGGGCCTTGGCGTCGTAGCCGGCCCAAAGCAGCATTGGGCTTCCAGCATCGTTGCTGCGCTCCAACCCAGGGAAGCTGACAAAGCGTTCTTTGGGGACATCCAGCGCCCCACGCAACTTCCAGCAGACACCGTCGCGGAAGTCGTCTTGCTTGTACTTCGGCGGGACGGGGATGGCACCCACTTCTGCAGCTTTACGGCGAGCCTGTTCATCCTTGATGACCTCAGTTGGCTCACCACTCAATCGCTGAGCCACTGACGAATCGATTGCATCCTCACGCCGCTGCATCAGCCAGGTGTTCCGCCAGACCGCACGCTTTCGCAATCCGCTTTCGCTGTACCGCAGTGCATCCAGATAAGGAGCGCATGCTTGCTGCACCAGCGCTACAACGGTCGCATGCGCATCGCTACCGGTGCCTGCATACAAGTCCAAAGCGCGCCGGAAATCGTCGTCGCCGGATAAGGCGTCGACCAGTTCGCGTACCGAACGCAACTTCGGCGCAGGATGCGCATCGCGCTGCCAAAGGTCAACGGCCTCCAGACGCTTCAAGAGCCATTGTTCAAGGGCAGTCTTTTCCAGTGAGTTCCAGTCCTCGCTGGCCCAGCGTCGCTTGAATTCCGGACGCTCAATCAAAGCGATGTCTCGCGAGCGTCGAATTGTGGCTATGCGCCTCTCAACAACGAGACGGTAGTCTGCTGGCCAATGGGCTGGCGTAGACGTGATCTGTTGCGAGCTATGCCGTTCGAACCAAGTCGTGCTCGCCGCGCCTGAGGCGCAGTCCTGGGCAAGCGCAATTTCAAATGCACGTTGCCCAAGTTCTAATGCAGGCACATCGCCACTGAATCCAAGGTCTTCATCGGTTAGGCCGTACAGCTTATAGACTTCCCAATCAAGCTCCTCCTGCAAGCTGATCATTCTCTCGCGACTTGAATGAGCGATTGTCTTTGCTGCGTCAAGATGTTGACGGCTTGGAATCGGTGAATCGATTATTTTGCTTGGCAATCCGTCTATGTAATTTCGGGCTAATTCATCCAGCAGTTTTGCCGTTGCTAAGGGGAAAGTCTCTGGCAGTGGATATTTGCCAAGCCCTGTGGATGTGAACTCGTAGAAATCTTCAAAGGCATCAGTTCTCTGCCTTGCCCCGTGTTGATCAACCGTACTGCCTTTGTTGTGAAAGACCTGCTTAGCCCAAAAGCAGGCCAATGATGAATTCAAAACTCCAAGTATTCCAAGATACTGATCCTCCGTTGCGGTCTGATGAAGCTTGATGACCGGCGCTGACCGATTGAATACTTTTCCACCACGCTCTAGGACAAAGTGATTGTGAGTTGCGACAAAAGCATAGGTGATAGTCAAGGGGGATCTAATCTTTGACGAGTAAAGCTCCTGCCACTCATACCAAGATAATCCACGCTCCAGCATAGGTGTACCAAAGCGTCTTCTCTTTGATAAATTAGTCCTGAACGACCAAAGAAAGCGATGAGTCTTGGGGGCGTTTTCGATTGACTGCAGATTGAAATCGTTGTCGTAAATCCAAACTGCCGTAAGTCCTGAGGCAGTCCAATCTCGGACCTGATCTCCGGTAACAAGGTCGCGAACCGATTCAATTCCGTGCCGCTCGGCGACTCCTCTTTGTTCGATTAAATAGACATCATCCTCGCCACTGACGCTGACAATCCCCATTTCATCGGTGATCGCGCTGAGCTTGCCGGCCGCATTTTCTTCAATTTCAGTTTTGAGTTCTGACGCTCCTCCGCCTCCAATGCTCCATGGATGTCGAGAGAACACTGGTCGATCAGTATCTGTGACGCTAATCCATTCGGATTCAGATCCCCGTTGATCGATCTGATTGACAATCGCACGCCATACAATGCCTTGAGCAGGGTCTACAGGTGTGGAGGGCTCACCCTTTATCCCCATGACCGCACGAATCACGTTGCTTGATGGTGGGCGGTTTCGGCCAAACATGATGACAGTTGGTGTGCCGTGCCCAGGGATATACGCGCCGGCGGTATCAATCACATGGGTGAGATCCAGCGCTGGGAAGAAGGCTTCAACCAACTTCTTCCCAAATTCGCGCTTCATAAATGCATTGCCGACAATCAGGCCGACGTAGCCCGCTCGCTGCGCGTTGTCGATGGGCTTTGCCAATGCCCAGAATCTCTCGCAGAATGGCGCGACGAGAGCGTACTTTCCGTGGCAACTGGAGAAGCGCTCTCGATACAAGGCAGAAACCGCACGGTCCTTGACCGCGATATACGGCGGGTTGCCCACCACCGCCGCGTACTTTCTCGCCAGGATCTGATTGGTCGCGGTCAAGTCCTCTGCTGCGAACGCGTGGCGATACAGATGGTCAGCAGCCGTCGCCAGATTCTCTTGCGGTGTGTTCAAGGCCAGCGATACCTGTGCTCGTGCGTAGTCGCGCTGATCGAATCCGTGCAACAGGCTGTCGCCAGTTTCAATGTGCAGATGGAAGTCCGGCGCAAGTCTCAGCTTGTGCACTTGGGCCATCTTGAGCGCAGCCACCAGCAGTCGGAACCGGGCGATCACCACGGCGTAGGGGTTCAGGTCGATGCCCGCGATGCGGTCCAAGGCCTCCTGCAATGCCAGATTGACGTTGTCTGGCCGCTTGCGTAGCCAGCGTGGCGCCAACCTTTCAAAGGCGCCGAGCAAGAAGTGCCCCGATCCGCAGGTCGGGTCGATCAGATCGACTTCTTCCAGTGTGTAGATGTCGAGCGCAGGCGTCAGCGTGCGGTCCAGGATGAAGGATTCAACGAACTCTGGTGTCTGCAGCAGGGCGTACCGATCCCGCGCGGCCTCCGACAGGTCCTGGTACAGATCGCCCAAAAATCGGGTATTCCAGTCAGGATCAGCGAAGTCGTGAACCAGCGCGCCAGTGTCGGCATTGGTGGCCCGGAAGAAGCGCACCAGTTGCTTGCCCATGTCGGCAGAGACGGGGGCCGTCAGCAAGACGCGCTGGACTTTCATGACGTCTGACAGGCCAGGTAGGCGGCTCGCGACCGCGAACACGTCGTGCAGGTAGTCGTTGTCTGAAGCAGTCGGGTTTTGGAGGTAGAAGCCTTCCTGTCTCGCTACGGCAGATTGACCCCGGGCGTCCGTGCCGGCGATCAGCGGCGCGTCGAGCAGAGCGTTGTCTTCACAGAAGCGGACGAACACGCAGGCCAGGACCCAGGCTACGGCGGACTGGGTGAACTGCGCTTCAGACCAAGTCTCCACGGCCTCTGATGTGCGCCCGGCGTCGCGTGCGGCCTGCCATTCGGCCGTGAGGCGGCTCTTGTACTCCGCATGGGTGGTAAAGCGACCGCGCAGATCGCTCTCCAGGTCTCGGACCTGGACCTTCAGGTCCGCCAGCAGCTTGGTGCGATTGATCATGGTTGTTTTGACTTCGTGCTGGGCGTGGCGGCCGCGCTGCCGTGTGTGCGGTGGGCGTTTTCGAGCCAAGCGCGGGGGATACGACCGTAGTCGGTGGTGTTGATGGTGACCGGAACGGCTTCGCCATCCAGCACGGGGCGGTTGTCAGGCGTCAGAGGGCTGGCAATCAAGGCGACCAGCGGCGGGCGCTTGCCAAACATGCAGGCATCGGCCAGCTTGGCAAACAGCGGCATCC
>CAIVGK010000294.1 GCA_903905475.1 uncultured Burkholderiales bacterium
CAGCCCGTTCACCAGCAGCAGCCGCCCGAGGGGCCGGGCACCGGTCGCCGCGCGGGCGGCGGGTGTTTCATGGGGCACCCAGCGCATCCCGGCCAGCGCGAGCAGCCGCCGGCCACGCACCTCGCCCCAAGGCGCCCGGTCATGCCGCGGCCCCCGGAGCCGCCTCATCAAGGGCCGCAGCGGGCGATTCGTCGTCGGCCGGCGTGCCCGGCAGCAACGCCTGGGTGCGCAGCTCGGACAGCGCCTCGACCGATTTCAGCTTGCGCGTCATCGCGTTGGTGCGCGTTTGGGCGAGGTCGATGGTGTTGCTCGCTTCGTCGAGCTTCTTCTTGGTCTTGGCCAGCACCTCGCCGAACTTGGAGAACTCGGTCTTCACCGCGCCGAGCACCTCCCAGACCTCGGTGGAACGCTTTTCGAGCGCCAGCGTGCGAAAGCCCATCTGCAAGCTGTTGAGCGTGGCCAGCAGCGTGGTCGGTCCGGCCAGCGTGACGCGGTACTCGCGCTGCAGCGCTTCCATCAGGCCCGGACGGCGCAGCGCCTCGGCGTACAGACCTTCGGTGGGCACGAACAAAATCGCGAACTCGGTGGTGTGCGGCGGCGCCACGTACTTGTCGCGGATGGTCTTGGCCTCGGCGCGCAATCGCATCTCGATCGCGCGGCCGGCGGCCTCGGCCTCGGGCTTGTCGGCGCGCTCTTGCGCATCGAGCAGCCGCTCGTAATCCTCGCGCGGGAACTTCGCGTCGATGGGCAACCACAGCGGCAATCCGTCGTCGCGGCGGCCCGGCAGCTTGATCGCGAACTCGACCCGAGCCCCGCTGCCCGGCACGGTTTCGACGTTGGTCGCGTACTGCTCGGGCGTGAACACCTGCTCGAGCAAACCGGCCAGCTGCACCTCGCCAAAGATGCCGCGCGTCTTCACGTTGGTCAGCACGCGGTTGAGCGAGCCCACGTCCTTGGCCAGGCCCTGCATTTCGCCCAAGCCGCGGTGCACCTGCTCGAGCCGGTCAGCGACCTGCTTGAAGCTCTCGCCCAGCCGCGCTTCGAGCGTGGCGTGGAGCTTTTCGTCGACCGTGGCGCGCATTTGCTCGAGCTTGAGCTCGTTGCCCTGCTGCAGCGCGGTGAGCCGCTGCTCGACGCTCGCCTTGACTTCATTGAGGCGGCGCTCGTTGGCCTCGGCCATCTCGCGCAACTGCAGGCCCAGCGCATCCGAAAAACGCTGGAGCGCCAGATCCTGTGACTCGCGCGAGGACTGCGCCTGCGTGGTTTGCGCCAGGCTGCTGGACTGCAGCGCATCGCCGACGGCCGTCTGCATGGCAGCCAACTGGACGCGAAAGCTGTCGATCTGCTCGTTTTGCGTGCGGGCCACATCGCCTTGCTGGTTCAGCAACGTTTGCTGAAAGGTGCCCAGCACGCTGCCGAGTTCGAGTCGCGTGCCTTGCGCGCTGCGCCCGAGCTCGTCGCGCAGCTCGCGCTCCACCCGCTCAGACCCTGCGCGAAAGGCGTCGATCAGCGCTTGCTGCCGCGTGGCGGCGTCACCGTCCGGGTTCCTGCGCAGCGCGATCCACAGCAGCAACAGCACCGACAAGCCCGCCAGCGCCAAGGTGATCCACAGCAGGTTTTCCGTCATTGGAAGATTGTCTCAGGCAGGTGACGGCGGCGACCACAGGGAATCGGCCCGCGATGCCCACGTGGGCCCATGGGCCAGCGCCAGGCGCAAGGTGTTGAGCTGCAAGGCCACGGTGTCTTCGATGACGTGGCCGTAGCCGCCGGCCATCGACACCGCCACCGGCACACCGCGCTGCGCGGCCGAGGCAAACACCCGCCGGTCGCGCTCGGCGAGCCCTGCGGCGGTGAGCTTCAAGCGGCCCAGCCGATCGGCCTCGTGCGGGTCGGCACCGGCCAGAAAGAAGATCAACCCCGGCGCGGCACCCCCGGGGCCGGCTTCGTGATGCGCCCACATCCGCTGCAGCGCGCCATCGAGCGCGGCCAGGTAGTCGTCGTCGCCGCAGCCATCGGGCAACTCGACGTCGTGGTCGCTCGGCTCCTTGCGAAACGGAAAGTTCTTCGCCCCGTGCAGCGACAGCGTGTAGATCGACGCGTCGTCGCGGCAGAGGGCCGCGGTGCCGTTGCCCTGGTGCACATCCAGATCGACCACCGCCACGCGCAGGGGCCGGGCGTGCCGCTGCGGCCACTCGGCCTGCATCACCCGCGCAGCCACCACCACGTCGTTGAACACGCAAAAGCCGCTGCCCCGATCGGCATGGGCGTGGTGGGTGCCGCCGGCCAGGTTGACCGCCACACCGCCGGCCAGCGCGGCACGGGCCGCCGCCACGCTGGCACCCACCGAGCGGCGCGAGCGCTCGACCATCTGCGGCGACCACGGGAATCCGATCTCGCGCTGTTCGGTTGCGCCCAGCGTGCCGTCGATCACGGCGGCCACGTAGGCCGGCGTGTGCGCCAGCATCAGCTCGGCGACCGACGCCAGCGGCGCCTCGACGAGTTCGACACCCGCCAACTCGTTCGCCACGCGGTCGCGCAGCAGCCGGTACTTCGCCATCGGGAAGCGATGTCCCTCAGGCAGCGGGAGCACAAAGTGGTCGGAATGAAAGGCTTGCACCAGACCATTGTGCCGAGCATGCGCACGGCGTCAGAGAAGCCCGATCGGGCACGATTCAACAAAATTGCTGCAATGCAACAAAAAGTCTTGCAAAGCCGAATCAGGTCCGTATACTTCGAGTCATGCTGCAGTGCAACAAAACAGGCATCGCAGCTGAAGGGTGTGGTCCGGTAACGGATTTTTAGCCTCCCTCACGTTGTCTGTCTCTCTTTCATCCACTGTTCCAGGAGAATTCTCATGCTGACCGCAGAACAAATCATCGCCGCTCAAAAAGCCAACATCGAAACCTTGTTTGGCCTGTCGGCCAAGGCCTTCGAAGGCGTCGAAAAGCTGGTTGAACTGAACCTTCAAGTGGCCAAGGCCGCGCTCAGCGAAGCCGCTGACACGACCCAGGCTGCTCTGGCTGCCAAGGACCCACAAGAACTGCTGGCCCTGCAAACCGCGCTGATGCAGCCGGTCGCGGAAAAGGCAGCCGCCTACAGCCGCCACCTGTACGACATCGCCACGGCCACCACCGCCGAGCTGACGAAGTCCGCCGAAGCCACCGCTTCTGACGCGCAAAAGAAGTTCACGACGCTGGTGGACACCGCCGTCAAGAACGCACCTGCCGGCAGCGAAAACGTGGTCGCCCTGGTGAAGACCACCGTGGCTGCTGCCAACAACGCCTACGAGAGCGTGCACAAGGCTTCCAAGCAAGCTGTGGAAGCGGCCGAAGCCAACTTCCAGGCCCTGACCAGCACGGCCGTCAAGGCCACCGCTGCCACCAAGGCCAAGCGCACTGCCTGATTCGCGGCTCAGGCCACGGCGCCTCAGGGCGCTGCGGTCTCCAGCGATCCAAGGGCCCGGTTCACGCCGGGCCCTTTTTCTTTGCCTGAGTGGTGGGTGTGGCGCAACGCCTTATTCCCAAAACACACAGTGGTCACATGAAAAATATAGTTAAACGAACTAACGAGCCCCGCTAAAGTCGCGTGCTTCCTGTTGCGGCCAGGCTCGTTGCCTGACCCCCGAAAAGACTTCTTCATGGATTTCCTTGCGCCCTTGAGCGGCTTCGGCATCGGCGCCATCGTCGGCATGACCGGTGTGGGTGGCGGCTCGCTGATGACGCCGCTGCTGCTGACCGTGTTCAAGCTCAACCCGGCCGTGGCCGTGGGCACCGATCTGTGGTTTGCGGCCATCACCAAGACGGCCGGCTCGGTGTCGCACAACCAGGCGGGGCACGTCGAGTGGCGCATCACGCGGCGGCTGCTGTGGGGCAGCATCCCGGCGTCGGTGGCCACCATCGCGCTGATGCATTTCACCGGCATCACCAAGGGCTGGGCGAGCGCGCTGACGTTCTCGTTGGGCATCGCGCTGCTGCTCACCGCCATCACCGTGGCCTTCAAGCAGACCTGGGTCACCGTGGGTCGCTGGCTCGAGCGCTGGATCAACGAGGACAACCAACCCGGGCTGACGGTGCTGTGCGGCCTGATCCTGGGCGTGCTGGTGTCGCTCAGCTCGATCGGCGCCGGCGCCGTGGGCGCGACCATGATCCGGCTGCTCTATCCGCGCATGACCTCGCACCAGATCGTCGGCACCGACATTGCCCATGCGGTGCCGCTGACGCTGGTGGCCGGCATCGGCTACGCCACGCTCGGCCATGTGGACTGGTCGCTGCTCGGCGCCTTGCTGATCGGCTCCATCCCGGGCATCTGGCTGGGCGCCCAGCTGACGCGCAAGATGCCCGAGCACGTGGTGCGCACGCTGCTGTGCCTGTCGCTGGTGGTCGCGGCGCAAAAGGTCCTTCTTCACTGAACACCGTTTCAGGAAATCACGATGTACGCCTACACCGACTTCGACAAGAACTTCGTTCGCCAGCGCGCCGCGCAGTACCGCGACCAGCTCGACCGCCACCTCGCCGGACAACTGCCCGACGATGAGTTCCGCGCCTTGCGGCTGCAAAACGGCTGGTACGTGCAACGCCACGCGCCGATGCTGCGCGTGGCCGTGCCCTACGGCGAGCTGAGCGCGGCGCAGCTGCGTGCGCTGGCCGGCATCGCGCGCGACTTCGACCGCGGCTACGCGCACTTCACGACGCGGCAGAACCTGCAATACAACTGGATCCCGCTCGACAAGAGCGCCGAGGTCATGGACACGCTGGCCGCAGTGCAAATGCACGGCATCCAGACCAGCGGCAACTGCATCCGCAACATCACCAGCGACTGCTTTGCCGGCATCGCGCCCGACGAACTCGTCGACCCGCGCCCCTACGCCGAAATCATGCGGCAGTGGAGCACGCTGCACCCGGAGTTCGCCTTCCTGCCACGCAAGTTCAAGATCGCCGTCACCGGTGCCGGTGAAGACCGCGCGGCCATCGGCTGGCACGACATCGGGCTGCACTTGCTCAAGAACGACGCCGGCGAGGTCGGCTTCAAGGTGCTGGTGGGCGGCGGCATGGGCCGCACGCCGGTGATCGGCACGGTGGCGCGCGAGTTCTTGCCGTGGCAGCAGATCCTCGTGTTCATCGAAGCCGTGGTGCGTGTCTACAACCGCTACGGCCGGCGCGACAACATCTACAAGGCGCGCATCAAGATCCTGGTCAAGGCCGAAGGCCAGCGCTTCTTTGACGACGTCGAGGCCGAGTTCAAGGAAATCCTCGA
>CAIVGK010000295.1 GCA_903905475.1 uncultured Burkholderiales bacterium
AAAGTAGGACATCGTCAGGCTACTATTGAAAACCCTCCACAGATGATTCTGTGGAGGGTTTTTCTTTGGGCGATCGAATATCGATCCAGCCCGCGCTTGGCTAGCCGCGCCCCGCGCAAAAAGCCACCAGACGAATCAAACGTCCAGACCGCGCAATAAACTCATCGATGCACTCGTCGATAAATTCAACAGCTGGGCCACATCAGTCACATCGTCCGGAAGCGCTGCATTGTCCCAACCCAATGCAGTATGTCGTGCGATACGCACACCCAGCGATACACACTGCACGTTCGGCTGCTGGGCGTGACGAGTGTCGGACGCGTGAATGAGAAACTCTGGAAGATGCCAGTCCCTCATGAGCGCATGCTGAAGTTCCTCGAGATCAATGTTCAGCACGTTTCGTTGAGCCGTCTTTGATCTCAGCGTGCTGTCGCGCCCTTGGGCCGCTTGAATCTCCAGCGCGAGGTCCGGGGCATGGCACCAGAGCAAGACCTCAGCAAAATCGTGAAGCAAGGCAGCTTGGTGGATCACTGCAGCATCGGGATCCAGGCGGTGTACCGCGAAGGCCAAAGCGAAATTGGCGGCCCGGCTGGCCCGCCGCAGCACCTTGTTCAAGCCCGCCAGCGCCTCCGGCCTGTCCCCAAGGAACTCCTCGAGAGTGGGCTGCGGGCCGAAGAATCGGAAAAACGGGGAAATCCCCATCAGCACCAAAGTCGATGTGACCGTCTCTGGTTGGGTGAGCACACGAGCCGGACGGTGCTTCGCGCCAAACGCAAGAACCTTCAGCGTCATCAACGGGTCACCGCCGATCATCTCGCCAACCAGATTGGCATCGACGTTGTCTTCATGCTCGCGCATGACCTCCAACGCCTCCGCCGTTTCCGCCTTCACCGGAATTTCGGCTTCATGCAACCAGGCAAGCCAAGCCGCAAGATCGGCTGCCGGCGTGGTCAAACGAACGCTCGGTCGGCTCGAGGCCTGAGCGTGATGGGCTGCTCGCGGTGCGGTCGGCTCGATATGCATAGGCTCAGGCAGAAAATAAACCAAATTGATCAGCTTCGAATCTAACGCTCGGTCGAGGTGCATCAACGATGCGGAGGTCCAGACAAACCCTCGAGTGCAAATCAAGAATACACAGTGGTCTCGCTGTGAAGAATCAAGAGGTCGTTTCTTGTCGAGTTGAGTCTGGGCCTGGGAACGGCGCCACCGATGCCTTGATGAGGACGATGCCAGTTGTAGTGGTGGTCCCCGCGATCGCGCGCCTTCGCTCGCTGGAGTGCTGGTAGGTGAAGCCGTAGGACCACTCGCGCAGCGCCGACCGGATGAAGCGTTCAGCCTTCTGCGGCCGGTAGGGTCTCGTGAAGCGATGACGAACACCGAGCTCTTTGCACGCGGTGGCGAGGTCTGTGGACCGGAAGGCCGAGCCGTTGGCGGTGAGCAAGCGCCGCACTCTCACACCGAGCCCAACGGAGTACGCAACCGCGTCGCGCAAGAATTGCACGGCACTGGGCGTGCGCTCATCGGCGTGCATCGTCAGGTAGCGACCCAGCCACTTGGGTGCTGTTGGAGCGCTGACGCCGTGCGCGGCAGATGCCTGCGGCACGCTCAGTCCGCGCTCGGTGATACCTTGAACCATCTCGATTCGACGAACATGCGTGAGTCGGGCATTCTTATGACCGTCCATTCGGCTGAGTTCCTGGAGTCAACTGGGGGTTCGGCGATTTCCAGTCTCTCAAACTCCGTCCGGGTGGGCACCAACAACCTATTGAAACTTCACACCGAGCTAGCGCGCCAGAAGGCGGCTCTTGACATCGAGCCCCACCCCGCGATTGACAAACCGGTCGGTGGCCACCTTGCTCAAGTCCACATCACCCTGCGAGTACAAGCCAGCACCCACCATTTGCGCGTAGAAATCACGGATACGCGCTGGGTTGATCGCGCCGATGCCCTTCGACAGCGCCTCGCCAGAATCAACGATGCCTTGCTGCTTCATCAACGCCACCGAGGCTTCCATTTCGACGTCGGTCATCTCCGGATTGTCTCGCCGCATCAGCTCGTGGGCAGCCTGGCGATCGCCGTACAGGTAATTGGCCCAGCCAATGATCGACGCATCAACGAACCGTTGCACCAGATCCGGCCGATTCGCCACGGTGTCGGTTCGTGCCTCGATCACCGTCGAATAGGTGCTGAAGCCGTGATCGGCCAGCAGGTGGACGACGGGTTTGAATCGACCCTGGTTTCCGACGTAGATCGGCTCGGCTACCGAATACCCCTGCTGGATCGCTTTCGGGTTGGCGAGGAACGGGCCTAGGTTGTAGTTGTAAGGCTTGAGCGCCTCGTCACGAAAACCATGGGTCGCCTTGAGCCATTGCCACCAGGTGAATTGGGCGTCCTTCGCGATCAGCGCGACCGGGGCTGACTTCAGGGAGCCAAAGCTCTCGTACCCCTGGCCAGGGTGGGTGATCAGCGCTTGCGGATCTTTCTGGAAAATTCCGGCCACCACGATGGTCGGCACGCCGTTCTTCACGTTGTCAAAAC
This sequence comes from uncultured Burkholderiales bacterium, assembly GCA_903905475.1. Taxonomy (GTDB): domain Bacteria; phylum Pseudomonadota; class Gammaproteobacteria; order Burkholderiales; family Burkholderiaceae_C; genus PBB1. The sequence continues at coordinate 2,539 of CAIVGK010000295.1, forward strand.
TGTGCAGCAAGTTGCCGGTCATCAGGAAATCAACGCGGCCCGCGGGCAATAGCGCGCGGTTGTTGACCTGCGGCCCGCCTTGCAGCAGCGTGACGTCCAGTGCGTAGCGCTTGTAGGTGCCGTCGGCGATGGCCTGGTAGAAGCCGCCGTGCGCAGCCTGCGCCTTCCAGTTGGTTGCGAAGCGAACCTTGTCCTGGGACTGAGCCACGGACGAGAAGCAGCAAAGAATCAAAAGCAGGATTGTTGGCCGGTATCGAGAGACGAAAGTCATGGGGCTCCTCATGATCGAACTGGATGAAGCGGGCTTTGGGACGGCGGCCTCACAGACCAAACCGCGATGGTGCTTGCGCTTGCTCGCTGGCGTGCCAGCGCACCAGCAATCGACGCGAAAGTGCATTGGACGCCGCGTGGATCATCAGCCCTGTCAGCACCAGCAGCAGCAGCGCGGCGAACATTTTTGGCGTTTCGGTGCGAAAGCTCGCCTCCAGGATGCGCGAGGCCAGACCCGTTTCGTGCCCGGCCGCGCCAGCAACCATCTCCGCCGTGACAGCGCCAATCAGACTCAGGCCACCCGACACCTTCAGCCCCGCCACAAAGTACGGCAGTGCGCTGGGCAGCAGCAGCAAGTGCAGCCGCTGTGTTCGCGTCGCGCGGCACAGCCGAAACAGATCGAGCAGCAGCGGGTCGGCTGCGCGCAGGCCCATCAAGGTGTTCGACAGGATCGGAAAAAAAGCCACGATCCAGGCACACAGCAGCAACGCGGCGGTGGTGCTGTCGATGTAGATCAGCATCAACGGGGCGATGGCCACGATCGGCGTGACTTGCAGCACCACCGCCAGCGGCAGCACCACCGCTTCGAGCCTCGCGGACAGCGTGAACACAGAGGCGATCAGCACCCCGCCCATCACCGCAAGGGACAGCGCGCCCAAGGTGATCTTCAGCGTGAACCACCAACTCGCAGCCAGCGAGCCGAAATGGGCGAACAGCGTTTGCAGCACCAGACTGGGTGCGGGCAGCGTGTAGTGCGGAATGTCTGCCAGACGCACCAACGCTTCCCACGCGAGCAGCCAGCCCCACAAAGACCACAGGGGCATCCAGCGCGACGCCCCCGAAGACCGTTGCGCGCTGCTGTCTGACCGGCTCATGAACGGCATCCTTGCTCGACGTGCGCCGCTTCCAGCGCCTGCGAGACCTCGCGGCAGGCCTGCGCGTAGCGCAGTGAGGTGCGAAATTCCGGCGTGCGCGGCGTTGGTTCGTCGATGTGCACTTCGGCGGTGATGCGGCCTGGGCGCGCGCTCATCACCAGCACGCGCTGGCTCAGGAACACCGCTTCGAAAACGCTGTGCGTGACAAACAGCACCGCCAGACCCGCCGATTGCCACCACGCCAGCAAGTCGCCATTCAGACGTTGGCGGGTGATCTCATCGAGCGCGGCAAACGGCTCGTCCATCAGCAGCACTCGCGGTTGCGTGACCAGCGCACGGGCGATCGATGCCCGCATGCGCATGCCGCCGGACAACTCTGCGGGGAAGGCGGACTCGAACTCGGCCAGCCCGACCGAAGCAATCGCCCGCCGCACGCTGGCCATGGATTGGCCCTTCGACTGCCCCGCCAGCCGCAGCGGCAGCCAGACGTTGTCGAACACGCTGGCCCAGGGCATCAGTGTGGGGTCCTGGAACACGAAGGCTGTGTCCGCCGTGGCTGACGCCGCCGCCAAAGCGGGTGCCCGAATGCGCCCCTCGCTTGGCGTGTCGAGTCCGGCGATCAGGCGAAGCACCGTGCTCTTGCCGCACCCGGAAGGCCCGAGCAGCGACACAAACTCCTGTGCGCCCACGGCGAGCGACACGTCTTGCAACGCCAGCGTGCCGCGGCCGTAGCGCTTGGCGACGCCTTGCAATTCGATGGGCGACGCCGCGGCAACCAGGTGATCCACAGCGCGCGCAGCGTCATTCATTGGAAGGCCACCTCGGCAAACCCACGCAGCTTTCGGCTGTGCAACTGACCGGCGCTGCGCTCGCGCAGGATCTCGAGGGCGCGAATGCCGATGCGCAGGTGTTGATCCACCCGCTCACGGTAGAACTGATTGGCCATGCCCGGCAGCTTGATCTCCCCGTGCAGCGGTTTGTCGCTCACGCACAGCAGCGTGCCGTAGGGCACCCGAAAGCGAAAGCCATTGGCCGCGATGGTGGCGCTTTCCATGTCGAGCGCGACGGCGCGGCTCTGGCTGAAGCGCCGCTCGGGCGTGCTCGGCCCCTGGCGCGACGGCAGCAGCTCCCAATTGCGGTTGTCGGTGCTCGCCACCGTGCCGGTTCGCATGATCCCCTTGAGCGCGAAGCCATGGAGCTGCGTCACTTCTGCAACCGCCGCTTCCAGCGCCACCTGCACTTCCGCGAGCGGCGGGATCGGCACCCACAGCGGGAGGTCTTCATCGAGGACGTGGTCTTCGCGCACGTAGCCGTGGGCCAGCACGTAGTCGCCCAACTGCTGCGAATTGCGCAGCCCGGCGCAGTGACCGAGCATGATCCACACGTGCGGGCGCAGCACCGCGATGTGGTCGGTGATGGTCTTGGCGTTGGCCGGCCCGACGCCGATGTTGACCAAGGTGATGCCGGCACCGTCCTCGCGTCGCAGGTGATAGGCCGGCATTTGCGGCAGGCGTGGCGGCGGCGCACCGCGCTCATCGCCCGGTTGCGCAGACAGGCCGCGGCGGCGGGTGATCACATCGCCGGGCTCGACGAAGGCGCAGTACTCGCTCGCCGCGTCGTCCATGGCCACATGGCCCATCCGCACGAATTCATCGATGTAGAACTGGTAGTTGGTGAACAGCACGAAGTTCTGGAAATGCTCGGGCACCGTGCCGGTGTAGTGCCGCAGCCGGTGCAAGGAGTAGTCCACGCGCGGCGCGGTGAACAGCGCCAGTGGCAATGCGGCGCCGGGCTCCGCTTCATGGGTGCCGTTGGCAATGCCGTCGTCCATCTCGGCCAGATCGGGCAGGTCGAACAGGTCGCGCATCAACCGCCGACGCGCCGGCTCGAGCGAGCCTTCGAGGTGTTCGTTCTCGGCCAGCGAGAAATGCAACGGGATCGGCTGCGAGCTGGTGCCGATCTCGATCGACACCTGGTGGTTGCGCAGCAGCAAGTCGAACTGCAGCCGGTAGTAGTTGCCGAACAGGTCCGGTCGGGTGAGGGTCGTCTCGTAACGGCCGGGCCCGGCGACAAAGCCATAGCTCAACCGCGAATCGCCACTGGCGGCGATTTCGGTGTGAACGCGAACGACCGGGTAGCACGCACGCACCCTTGAGGGAAGCTCTTCGCCATGGACGAAGCGTTGCAGCGCATCGCGCAGGTGCTGCACGCCGGCGTCGTAAATGAGCCGCACCTGCTGCAGGGCGGCATCGGGATCGTCGAAGCGAGCGGGGGCGATGTAGGGCGGGACCAGCGTCATGGAGTTCCTTCAGGCGCACGGGCCATTTTCACCCTCGCCGTGCCGCGAACTCGCGGCCCTCGCAGGCACCTCGCGCCCGCAGTGAGCGCAGCCCTACAAATCGAGCCGCCGGCAGATCTCGAGCACCGCGGCCGACTGGTTCATCGTGTAGAAATGCAGCCCCGGCACGCCCGCCGTGCGCAGCTGGTCGCACAGGTCGGTGATGACATCAAGCCCGAAAGCGCGGATCGATTCGGTGTCGTCGCCAAAGCCCATCAGGCGCAATCTCATCCAGCGCGGGATTTCGGTGCCGCAGCTGTCGGCAAACCGCATGATCCCGCTGGCGTTGGTGATCGGCATGATCCCTGGCACCACCGGAATGTCGGCGCCCAGCGCATGCGCATCGTCCACGAAGCGAAAGTACGCGTCCGAGTTGAAGAACATCTGCGTGATCGCGCCATTCGCGCCGGCCTTCACCTTGGCGGCATAGGCCTGCAGATCGGCCTGGGGCGATCGAGCCTGCGGGTGCATCTCGGGGTAGGCCGCGACTTCGATGTGAAAGTGGTCGCCGGTTTCCTGGCGGATGAACGCCACCAGTTCGCTGGCAAAACGGAACTCGCCGAACTGGCCGTAGCCGCTGGGCAAGTCACCCCGCAGCGCCACGATGCGTCGCAGCCCGGCGTCCTTGAACTCGCGCAGTTGTTCGCGCACCCGCGACGTGCTCGCACCGATGCATGAAAAGTGCGGTGCCGCGTCGACGCCCTCGGCCACGATCTCGCGCACCGCCGTCAGCGTACCGTCTTGCGTGCTGCCGCCCGCGCCGTAGGTGACCGAGCAGTAGCCGGGCTGGAGCGCATACAACTGCTGGCGCACGACTTGCAGCTTGACCGCGCCTTCAGGGGTCTTGGGCGGGAAGAACTCGAGACTCAGCGGAAGTTTCTGGCTCATGGGGAAGGTGCAGGTTGTGCCCAGACAAAGAATTCGGTGTTGCCCGTGGTCGTGCCGTGGCCACCGCCAGTGATCGGACTCAGGAAGTAACCGCGCACCGTCAACCGGTGGTCGCGGCAGGCTTTTCGGATGCGCGTTTCGACGTCGGCGAAGCTGCGCGGGTCCTTGACGATGCCGCCCTTGCCGATGTGCTCGGGCTGCAGCTCGAACTGCGGCTTGACCAGCACCAGCAACTCGCCGCCCGGCGCCAGATAGCGCACCAGCGTGGGCAGCACGAGCGTCAGCGAGATGAACGACAAGTCGCCCACCACCACGTCGAACGATCCTTCGGGGTGCTCGTGCGCGAACGCCGTGTCGCTGACATCGCGAGCGTTCACGCCTTCGTGAAACTGCACCCGCGCGTCTGCGGCCAGCCGCGGATGCAACTGGCCGTGGCCGACGTCGATGCCCACCACCTGCGCTGCGCCGCGCTGCAGCAGCAAGTCGGTGAAGCCGCCCGTGCTTTGGCCCACGTCCAGGCAGCGCAGCCCCTGCACCTCGAAGCCGCAATGGTGGATCGCACCTTCGAGCTTCAGACCGCCGCGCGACACGAAACGCAATTCGGCGTCGTCGGTGACCTCGATTTGGCAGTCCTCCGGCAGGTCTTCGCCTGCCTTGCGCGGCACCGCCCAGCCTCGCGGGCCGAGCCAGCGCACGGCGCCCCGGTCGATCAGCCGCTGAGCGGCCGAACGGGTCGGGGCGTGGCCTCGGGCCAACAGCAATTGATCTGCGCGCATGGGTGCAATCTGTGCAGAGGTCGGGCGGTTGAATCCGCCCGACCCACGCATCAGTACCGGTAGGTGTCCTGCTTGTACGGACCCGACTTCGACACGCCGATGTAGGCGGCCTGCTCGTCGGACAGCTCGGTCAGCATCGCGCCGACCTTCTTCAGGTGCAGGCGCGCCACCTTTTCATCGAGGTGCTTGGGCAGCACGTAGACCTTGCCGTTTTCGTACTGGCCGCTCTTGGTGAACAGCTCGATCTGCGCGATCGTCTGGTTGGCAAAGCTCGCCGACATCACGAAGCTCGGGTGGCCGGTGGCGCATCCCAGGTTCACCAGCCGGCCCTTGGCCAGCAGGATGATCTTCTTGCCATCGGGAAACTTGACGTGGTCGACCTGCGGCTTGATCTCGTCCCACTCGTACTTCTCGATCGACGCGATGTCGATCTCGTTGTCGAAGTGGCCGATGTTGCACACGATGGCCTCGTCCTTCATCGCCAGCATGTGCGCGTGCGTGATGACGCGCTTGTTGCCGGTGGCTGACACGAAGATGTCGGCCTTGTCGGCGGCGTAGTCCATCGTCACGACCTTGT
>CAIVGK010000296.1 GCA_903905475.1 uncultured Burkholderiales bacterium
CCTCGGCTGGGGGAACGGCTGGGCCACCGGCAACGTGCTGCGCTTCAACACCATCGGTGCGCAGTTCCCGGTCTGGGTGGTGCGCACCGTCCAGCAGGGGCCGGAGTCCGTGCCCGACGACAACTTCACGTTGCTGATTCGCGGCGACGTGGACACCCCCTGATTTCGTAGACAGGAACCAATGAAATGACCGACCTGACCGTCAAATACTTCAACAGCGGCATGACCGGCGCACCTCAGATCTCCAACAACTGGGGCGATCTGGTGACGATGCTCGATGCCTGCCTCGTCAACGGTTTCGCCCTGAAGGCCATCGACACGCTGACCAGCGTTGGAGGGGTAGCCACCGCGACCATCACCTCAGGTCACGCCTACCTGCCGAATCAGGTTGTGCTGATCGCAGGGGCTGAGCAGCCCGAGTACAACGGATCGTTCCGCGTGCTGGCGACGACCATGACCACGTTCACCTATGCGGTGACGGGCACGCCAGTGTCGCCCGCGACGACCACTACGAACCTGAGCGCCAAGGTAGCTCCGCTTGGGTGGGAGAAGCCTTTCGCGGGGACGAGCAGGGCCGCGTACCGCAGCAAGAACCCGCAGTCACCGCAGAACATCCTGCTGATCGACGACAGCCTCAAGACGCCGGGCTACACCACCGGCTGGGCCAAGTGGGCGAACGTCGGCATCGTGGAAGACCTCTCCGACATCGACACCATCGTCGGCGCGCAGGCCCCCTATGACCCGAACAACCCAACGCAAAACTGGAAGCAAGTTCAAGCAGGCCAGTGGGGTTGGTACAAGTGGTACCACGCGCGCAGTCCTGGGTACGACAACTCTGGCGACGGCGGCGCCGGTGGTCGCAATTGGGTGCTGATCGGTGACGACCGGTTGTTCTTTCTGTTCTGCACCAACGCAGCGGGCTATGGCTGGTATGGCCGCAACTGCTACTGCTTTGGCGACCTCATCAGCTTCAAACCAGGGGACAGCTACGCCACGATCCTTGCCGCCGAAGATATCTACTGGAGCAACAGCAGCAGCGGCTACTCAAGCTACCCGGGGCAGTACAACGGCTACGGTCTGGTGTCTTCGCTGGACTTCACGGGCAAGGTGCTGCTGCGCAATCACACCCAGCTCGGCAACCCGGTTCGCTTCGGCCTGACGTCCCTGAACACCAACAACGGCCAGCAGATTTGCGGCCGGGGCCCGACACCGTTCCCGAATGGCGCTGACTACAGCTTGTGGCTGCTGCCCACCTACGTGCGGCAGGAGGACGGGCATATGCGAGGCATCTTGCCCGGGATGCTGTGGATGCCCCAAGACCGACCCTACAGCGATCAGACCATCCTAGACAACGTGGTCGGTCAGGCGGGCAAGCGCTTCTTGCTGGTCAGGACGCAGTACAGCTCTGAAACCGAAGGCGCGCAGATCGCGTTCGACATCACCGGCCCGTGGAGGTAAGCCATGAGCTACCCGCTGAGCGACACCTTCGCCACGGCACCGGTGAATGGCTACACCACGGTGCTGGGCAGCATGTCCGCCACCCACAATAGCGCCCAGCAGTCCATCGACATCTCGGCCCCGAGCAGCCAGTCCATCCTGCGCTTCAACGAAACCGCCCACGGCGACTTCTGGTTTGAGGCGGACATCGAGTTGCTGACCGACCCAAGCGCCCGCAAGCACATCGGCCTGTGGATGACCACCGGCAACGGTTCCGAGGGCTACCGGTTCGCACATCTGGACGGTGCCTGGGTCGTGACACGCTGGAACAGCGGCTTCGGCGACGGCGGGGCAGTGACGGGCGGCGTCAACGATGGAGCGAAACCGGTCGCGGGCGTCGCCGACGTGGCCCCGACCTTCAACGTCGGCCAGCGGCTGACGCTGCGTTGCGAGGTCATCGTCGGAGCCTTCGACACCAATGGCGTGCCCTGGGCACGTCTGATCCAGTTCAAGGCCGGCGGAGTGCTGATGTTCCAAGTCGGGGATGCAGCGTACCGGGGCAAGCTGATCCCGGGCGTGTTCCTGTATGGAGCCACGGCGCGCGTCCACGCCATCGCGGGTGACACGCCGTCAGGTCTGCCCGCGTTTCCCGCAACCGTCGGCGTGAACGCTGCCGATGACCTGCTGCCGCTGTCCGGTGGACCGACTTCAGTGCTGCCCGATCCCGCCGCCAACATCGGCGTCAATGCCGATTGCGACCTGATGCGGCTGAACAGCCCCTCGTCCGAGTTGTGGAACCGGGGCGGCGGCTACGACTGGCACTTCCGCGCCATCCCGAACGGCCGCAAGGACATCCACTTCAGCGGCCACGGCGTGATTGCCGGAACCGTGAAGGAGAAAGGCCTACCTGACCAACCCCTGGTGCGGCGGGTGCAACTCATCAGCGAGAACACGCGCGTCCTGGTGGCCGAGACCTGGAGCGACCCCAGTGGTGCCTACCGGTTCGAGACCATCGACCCGGCGCAGCGCTACACGGTCGTGAGCTACGACTACAAGCAGATGTACCGCGCCGTGATCGCGGACAACCTTCACCCGGAGATGATGCAGTGACCGTTGCCATCACCGTCGAACACAACGAGGCGCGGCTGGCGGGCACCCTGGCATTCCTGGATGCGGGCAGCAACCCGGCACGCCTGCGCATCTACGGCGGCACGCGACCCGCCACTCCAGCCACGACGCCGACGAGCGCGATGCTCGTCGAGATCAGGCTGACGAAACCCGCAGGCACGATCTCGGGCGGACTGTTGACGCTGACGCAGCAGGAGGATGGCTTGATCACCAGCACCGGCGTTGCTACGTGGGCGCGGCTGGTCAATGGCAACGAAGTCACGGCGCTGGATCTGGACTGCAGCGGCACTGATGGCAGTGGCGACGTAAAGCTGGCCAGCACCAATCTCTATCTGGGTGGCGACGCCCGGATGGTGTCGGCGATCCTGGGGTAGCCCGTGCCGAGTGCATCCAGCGAACTGACGCTGGCCGCCACGCTGCCGTTACCCGAAGTCAGCATCGCGTTCGGCCCACCTCTGGTCAACCTGCTGTTCGATCAGCCCGCTGCCACCGACGCCGACTTGGTGTTCGGAGCGGGCTTCGTCGCACCGCGCGACGACCTGGTGGTGCTGGCCAGCCTGCCGCTTCCGGTTGTCTCGATCAAGTTCATCCCGCCAGCGCGGGCCGAAATGCTGGCAGAGCTACCTGCCTTGACGGTCAGCACGTTACTGCTGCGCCCGAGCGTGCCCTTGGACGTGGCGGGCGCAAGTCTTCCCGGTGTCGTGTTCTCCGGCGAGGTCAGGTACTACTCGCGCACGCAGCGACCGACGGTGGGCCAGACCGCTCACCCTTGGCAATTGGCGAGACAGACCGAGGACGGTGCCACGCAGGGCCAGCAGGACGCTGGCGCTACACCCGCAGGCTGGGCAGCGTTCTGGCGACGCACCTTGAGTGTTCCTCAAGGCATCGAGCACAGGTTGCCGCCGGTGTTGGCGGCAGCGCCCGAGCAACGAAGCGCTCGCCACCAGGATGCGACCCGACTGCAGGATTCGACGTGGTTTGCGCACCAGGACGCCATGCGGTTTGAAGCGGCCCGACGCGGTCTGTTCCAGAACGCAGGCCCTCTGAGGAATGCCACGCGGTTCCGGCATCAGGACGGTGACCGCACCAAGCGCGCGGGGAGAGTGTCCCGGTGGCAAAGCGCTGTGTTGGTGGTGCGCGGCCAGGGGAGCGATTTTCAGACTGCACGGCCGCAACTGAAGGGCTGGCGCGGAAGGTATCAGGAGGCGGTGCCGCCGCCACCGGGCATCAGCCGGTGGGTGGTGCCCGAGCCACCCATTCCGCAGCCTTGCTACACGCCGAGCCCGCACCTGTTGTTTGCCGCGCTGGCCGCGACAGATGGGCACTTACTGTTCCTTTGTGAAAACCACATCACCCCGCCGCCGCCCGATGGGGAGCCGGTGGTCGTTCCTGTTCGGAGGGTCTATTTCGTGATCAACAACGTGACCCTGTACCGGGCGTCCGATGGCGCGCCGGTACCGGTGTTCAACCTCTCGCTGTCGCTCGATGCCTCGTCTTGGGCGTGGGGCTTCGATGCGGTGCTGCCCGCGAAGGCCGAGGCACTGGTTGCGGGCAACGCATCCGGGCCGGTCGAGCTCGTGGCCACCATCAACGGCACCACCTTCCGAGTGCTCGCTGAGAACATCAGCCGCGAGCGCAGCTTTGGCGACGCCAGCATCCGCATCTCCGGCCGAGGCCGAAATGCCGTGCTGGCCGCCCCCTATGCCCCTGTGATGACCTTCTCCAACCCTGAGGCTCGTACCGCGCGGCAGTTGATGGACGACGTGCTGGCGGTCAACGGCATCCCGCTGGGCTGGGCGGTGGATTGGGGACTGACGGACTGGAACGTTCCGGCCGGAGTGTTCTCGCAACAGGGAACTTGGATCGAGGCACTGGCCGCCATCGCCGGTGCTGCCGGGGGCTACCTGGTCCCGCACCCTTCGGCACAGAGCATCCGTGTGCTTCATCGCTACCCGGTGGCTCCGTGGGAATGGAGCACGGTCACGCCCGACTTTGTGCTGCCCGTCGATGCCGTTGCCCGCGAGTCGCTGCGCTGGCTGGAGAAGCCTGCGTACAACCGCGTGTTCGTCTCGGGCCAGGACGTTGGCGTGCTCGGGCAGGTGACCCGTGCCGGCACTGCCGGAGACGTGCTTGCACCGATGGTCGTCGACCCGTTGATCACCGAGGCGGC
>CAIVGK010000297.1 GCA_903905475.1 uncultured Burkholderiales bacterium
CAAGTGTTTTCCCGGACGCTCCCGCCGGAGCACCGTTGGATTGACACATGACAAGGGCGCGTTGCCTCTGGGGGCGCTCAATCGCGTCGTTTGGCCCCTCAAGGAGATCTCGATGCACGCACTCAAAGACCTTTTCACTTCCGACGTCGGACTCATGAGCCTGGCGGTCATCGCCGTCGGGCTGGGGATCGGGGTCTACCTGATCCTCTACGCGCTCAAGCACATGCGCGAGGAGGAGGCCGCCGCCAGGCGCCGGTCATGAGCCTGCTGATTCGAGACCGCTACCCCTTGTTTGGAAGGCGCCGCGACGTATGAAAACCCGCAGCACTTCGACCGCGCCACCACGCACCCTGTAGGGCACCCGGTACCTCGTCTTCACGACGATCGATTCGCGTGTGCCGGGCACTCGGCCAGGGCGACCAAGCCCCGGCTGGTCCGCCGGCATTACCACTGCTGACAGCACCCGCTCGAGCACCACACGCGCAGCGCTGGCATCGTCGTGTGCAATGTCGGTGGCTTCGTCGTTGAGGTTTTGCAGCGCTGTGCGCAGCCACTTAACCTGCATCGACCTGCCATTTCTTGGTCAGGGGTGAGCACATCAGGGCGCACGCAGGCCGACTACTTCCCGGCCTGTTGGAGCCACCGCTGAAGTGGAGAAGAAGAAACACGAAGCAAAGGACGCGGCTCCAGCAACTTCCGCAGCCAAGTGATTTGAAGCTTCTGCGATGCAGCGACCCTGGGGAGACTCAGGGGCCTTTTTCTTTGGGAAGGATTCGCCAAGGACACCTGGGTCCGCGCGGGCGCAAGCTGTGTTGAATTTTGCGGGGCAACCCAAGAATGCCGGGAAACGTTTTTCAATAAACTGTGAGTGACTTTAATATTATTATTAAAGTCACCACCACCCCGCCTCACCAAGGATTAAAAAGTGACCGCCAAAGAAATCGAATAAATCTCAATCCGAGCACGGGAAGATGGGCGGCGTCTGTTTTCCATGGCGAGTACCCTGCAGGATATTTGAATGATTGGTGTGGTCATTCTTGGGTTACCGGGCATCATTGGTGGGTTTTCATTGATTTCCAATGGCGGCGCACAGGTGGTCGGTGGCTAACTTGCTTTGGCGGCGATACGGGTGACATAGCGGTCGCTGTGCCAGCGCTGGCTACTGCGTATCCATGTATTCGATAAACTTCTGTACTTTCAAGGAGCCCAGGCCGGTCGCGATATCGTAGCCGGGGCCTGCTGGGTATGCTCCATAGCCGGCACTCCCATCCACGACGTCATTGAGGACGGTGGAATTGGTGGGTCCCCCGTATGTGGACATGAGCCGGTAGAGGCTATCCTGGAGCAACACGCCCTGGCCAGAAATAGAAGTGAGCAGCGGTTTGTTCTTGGCTGTCCTGGAGGCATTGGCTATGGCGACGACGCCTGTGAAGAACGCCGTCGATACCGAGGTGCCGCCGACCATGAGGTACCCTCCGTTCACTGATGAATAGACCAGGGCGCCATTCATAACATCAGCATGGAAGGCCACGTCCGGGATGGACCGGTACGCCGTGGTGTTGGCTTCCTGGACGGATGGAATCTTCTGGAACTGGGGCATTTCTGCCACGCTGGACATGCCCGCCGCGGCGCTTTCCCATGCGGACTCGGACTGGAGAGTGTTATCCCTGGTCAGTTGCGCTGACGTGCCACCCACGGCGATGACGCCCGGATGGGTGGCCGGAAAGTTCGTTACCCCCGTGTCGCCCGATGCCGCGATCCACACCATGCCGGATACCGGTGCAAACGGAGGTCCGTAGTCCAGGGAGGCACCCTCAGGTGCGCCGAACGGCATCGATACGACATTTACGCCGACGTTTTGTGCGGTTCGGATGGCCGTCCTCATATCCTGCTGACCTTCGGATTTGGCCTCGATGACGTAAACGATCGCCCCTGGGCTCACGGTGTTTACCATCTGAACCTGGAGGCCAGCCTCCAGCGCCCAGTTGCTGTTAGAAGCATTCCCGGCCTGGTTGATGATTTTCAGTGTGATGGGTGTCAAACCAAATTTCTGGGCAAACTTGTTGAGGTCCAACTGCAGATTCGGGTAGTGGTAGGCCACGATGATGGCCACTTTGACCCCATAGCCCAGAGGTTTGTTGTTCACCGTCTGTACCAAGTTCAAGCCGTAGGCGGTTTGAAATTGGATGGGGCTCCACCCACTGGATGGAGGCGTACTGGCCGAGCTCAGCACATGCTTGGACTGCTGATAGGCAGAGTTCAGCACGTGGCCGTATCGGAAGTCGTCGAGGGCAGGCACATGCGGCTCGGCGTCCGAGCCCCCGCACCCGTGCAACCCCGCGACTGCGAGCCAGACAGCCACGCACACACTGCGCCGCACCCAAGTGGTAAGTTCGTTCATTGTTATCCTTATTGGAACCGAGTCGCTTGAAGTATGGGATTCATAAACCCCTTTCATTGAATAGCCACCTTGATCACCCCGAACCAACTTAGCCATTTAACGGTCATTTGTCGTTGATCTCAGCAGATGCGGTGTCAGCAATGAAATCCTCTTCGCCCTGCGATTCGGGGTCTTTGCGAAATCCCAGGTGAGACATCGGGTTGAATGGGTCGTTGCCCCGGCGTGCGCTGGGCAACGCTCAGGGGCGCGATAACTGGCGTGATATTCGAATGATTGCCTTAATTTTATTTAAATTTAATGGGATTTAAAGTGCCAACTTAAAATATATCGCCAATGCCGTTACCCAGCCAATGGTGGCGTTCGGGAGAGCCCCTCCCGGCAGAACTGGAGTCTGATGTGTACGAGGCTCCTGAACCACCGGCCTCGCGGATCTTTTGCGGTGCGTGGGCACAAGCAGTGCCTGCGACCGGTAAAACGATCGCCAGCCGGCAAGCATCGCGCGCAGTGGTTCTTGTCGGCGTCCGAGCCACAGACCAGCGAAGCTCGATCTGATTCGCCGAGCGCCGAAATCACTGACGACTCGATGCCACCTTGGTCTGTGATCTCTGAGAAACCCCCGCCCAGCTTGGTCCAGCCCACTTGGCAAACACGGCCTTTGATCGGCAACCGCAGCCTTGCCGTCAAATCGCCTCAGGGTCTGTTGTGGGCCGCGCAACTCGATCTCGTCGACGGCAAGGACGAGGGTCGGATGCTCTGGCTTGTGAGCTACACGGCTGCCGCATCACAGCGCCCTCTGAGTGAAATTCCGACATGAGTTCGAATCTACCGATGGGAAGCTGAGCGTTGAGGGGCGGACTGGGGAAGGTCAGCTTGGACGAGCTCAAAGGCTGCAAAAGATTCTCAACCCACGGGGCCCGACGACCATCACCGAGCCTGACTTTCGCGTTCAAGGACTCGGTGGCTCAGGCAAAGCGTCACCGAAGAAATGAGCGGCCCAGACGGGGCGCCCCCAATGCCTTGATCGACGGGGAATTCGGGGAGAGATCGAAAAGCCCAGACCGGGCAACCCCGCGCAGCCCCGCGTGGCGCGGGGCTGGACGAAAAAGCCCTTCACGGGGAAGGGCTCGGTCTGACTGGAGGGGGACGCGGTCACCAGTGAACCGGGCCGCGGTTTGCACCTGCTTTGCAGTGGCTGCACTCATCGAAGCTCATGGTCTGCAGCACCGGCGGGCAGGAGTTTGGCCAGCAGCGCCTTGGCAGCAGGCTCGGACGAGGCCGGGTTCTGGCCCGTGATCACAAGGCCATCGACCACGACATGGGACTGCCAGTCAGCCGCCCTGGAAAACTGGCCGCCATGTTCCTTGAGCATGTCTTCGACCAGGAACGGCACGACCTGGGTCAGCCCTGCTGCTTCTTCTTCAGTGTTCGTGAAGCCGGTCACGTTCCTGCCCTTGAGCAGCGACTGTCCGCCGGGCGCGCGCGCATGTCGAAGCACACCTGGCGCGTGGCACACAGCCGCGACCGGTTTACCGGCAACGATCATCGCGTCGATCAGGGCGATCGACGCGGCGTCTTCGGCCAGGTCCCACAAAGGACCGTGACCACCGGGGTAGAACACGGCGTCGAAGTCGGTCGCCTTCAGCGCAGCCAGCTTCACCGTCGCGGCCAGCGCCGACAGCGCAGCGCTATCGGCCTTGAAGCGGCGCGTGGCATCGGTCTGCGACGCCGCGTCGTCGCTCTTGGGGTCAAGCGGCGGCTGTCCGCCCAGCGGCGAGGTCAAGGTGAGCTTGGCACCCGCGTCCTTGAACACGTAGTACGGCGCCGCGAACTCTTCGAGCCAGAAGCCGGTCTTGTGGCCGGTGTTGCCGAGTTGGTCGTGGGAGGTGAGGACCATCAGGATGTTCATGGGATTTCGCCTGTGTGAGCTGGGGGGGGTGCATTCATCGTGCTTCATGCACGTTTCACGGGACGATGAAGCTCTGCATTTTGATGCGCTTGCACAGCAGTCGTGCTGCGCGCACGGCACGATGACACGGCCGGCGAACGCGTTCTGTGCGCTGCCGCACGGCCAAGGGGATCGGGCGAAAGCACCGTCGCTTCACGTGTGCGCGCTCGGCGCAACCTGGCAATCGCATCGACAGCGCGACGATAGATGTCGCTGCAAGTTGCCTGATGGCCAGCACGGGGGTGTTCCTGGCTGTCTAACGACTGGTTTATGCAGTGCGCAAGGGGATGTGAGACACCGCCGGCTGCGACACGTGAGCTACCAGTTTCCTGGAAGGCGCCGTGATGTATGAAAGACCCGCAGCACTTCGACCGTGCCCCCACGCACCCTGTAGGGCACCAGGTATCTCGTCTTGGCGACGATCAATTCGCGCGTGCCAGGCACTCGGCCGGGACGACCAAGCCCCGGCTGCTCCGCCAGCATCGCCACCGCCGACAGCACTCTCTCGACAACCAGGCATGCAGCGCTGGCGTCGTCCTGCGCAATGTAGGTGGCTTCGTCGTCGAGGTTTTGGAGCGCCGTGCGCAGCCACCTAACCTGCATTGACGCGCCACTTCTTGGCCACGGCTTGAACATCGTGCTCGCTGGCGAACTCGCCTGCTTCAGCCTCGATCAGCGCTGCTTGTATCTCGCCGATTTGCCACTCGTTGGTTTCCACAAATTCACGGATGGCCTCGGACGCCAGGAACGACTTGCTCCGGTGTGTGGCTTGCGCCAATTGGTCGAGTCGATCTTTAACGTCATCTTCGAGACGCACTGTCATCGTGGTGGACATGGTGTGATGACCTGTAATGTGATGTGTACACCCTAACACACCAGCCCCAGTGAGTGAGCAATTTGATGAGGTTGAAGGTGGGGATGCACCGGTCTTTGTGATCGAGGTGCCGGTGCAACTGAAACGCTGCGGGATGGCGGTGCGGTTGGTGGTGAGAACGGCAGGCTCAACGATGGATCCTGAAGTGGACGCGGGTCTGGTGGCGTTGGTCGACAAGGCGCTGGACTGGGAAGAGCAACGGGTCGTGCTGAAGATGAGCGGTTGACGCCGCGTCCCTGACTGCGATCAAGGACTCGCTTCGGCGGGCCTTTTGCGTTCAAGGACTCGGTGGCGCAATCACTGAAGAGGTGAGCGGCCGGATGGGACGGCCCACATGCCTTGATCGATGGGGAATTCAGGGAGCGATCGAAAAGCCCAGACGGGGGCCTTGCCCGCAGCCCCGCGTGGCGCCGGCCCAGACGAAAAAAAGCCCTTCACGGGGAAGGGCTCGGTCTGGTTGGAGGTGGAAGCAGTCACCAGCAAACCGGTCTCGGTGCGGGGCCTGTCAACAGGTAAATTTGCAGGGACTTTGCGCGGTATTCGAGCGCAGGGGCGTGGCTTGGCGCCCTCACCTGCTGATGCAGCAACGGGCTACGCGCGGTTGGGTGATTTTCCCGAAACGAGGAACAGGGAAATATCAGGGAATATGCGAGTGGGCCGTGAGGACCGACGGCTTGGCTCGCGGGACTTATCCAATCCAGTAAACCGTTAGACACGCCATCAACCCTTTTGATCCGCCACGAAATCTGCGGCCGATTTTGGTTCACGGGATCGCCCCATCATCCAGCGTTTAACGCCGGACGAAAACTGACCACCCTTCAAGGGCCTCTGGGACGGGAGATTGGCCGGGACTGAGGCAAAGCACAGGGTTTGTTGACCCAGATCAGCGGCCGGCGGCGTGTTTGGTGGAGGTCAAAACACTCACAATCCCCAGCAATGCGGTGCTGCTGGCAGAGGCCACTTCGTGGTCGTTCCCCCACCGCCGCCCTATCGTCAGCGCGCACGAGGTGGCTTCTTTCCTGAAAGCCCCGCCCCATGAAAGGCAACGGCTTGATGAACCGCTCCGACCGCATCGTGTGGAGCCAGATACAGCGGGCCCTTATCAGGGTAGACCAACCACCACCCCTTCGGTGAATTACTAGATGGCACCAGACCTATTTCGAAAATCGGCGCTGGAAACTCTTTCCTCGCCCGAGCAGTTAGATCAAACAATGCGCCTGACCCGACCGCGGCGCGGCATCATGCTCGGCGCACTGGCGTTGCTGCTCAGTGTGTTTGTGGGCTGGAGCATATTCGGCTCCTTGCGCACTGAAATCGCGGGTCAGGGCATCATCATTCGCCCGGGCGGCACCTATGAGATCGTGTCAACGGGCACGGGCGTGCTATCAGATTTGAAGGAATATCAAGTCGGAGAGAAAATTGTAGCTGGGCAAGTCATAGGCCATATCACGCAGCCGGTACTAGAGGAGAGGATTCAGGCCGCGACGGACACCCTGCAGCTCGCCCGTCTGGAGCGCACGCAGATCGCCCAGTCGGCAAAGGCGGGAAAAGACGCTCGAGCCACGGTCGCTCAGGCCGAGACTGCAAACCAGAAGCAACTCATAAAAGGCAAGCAAGAACTTGTTGACGCATTGCGTAACTTGGAGCCGCTGCGGACAGATTATGTAAAGAAGGGTTACCTCAGTCAGCAAGCATACTATGAAGGTCACCAGACACTAACCGACGCAGAAAACTCGATCGCCGTGGCGAAGCGAAATATTGAGGATCAGGCCGTCCAACGGATTGAATATGATCGACTTACCAACGAGCGCCTACGCAGTGCCGATTCGAAGATCACATTGCTGCAGGACCGTGTCAATGAACTCAATTTCCGGCATGCGACTGCCACAGCCCAGACAAGTCTACAGGCAGGTACTGTCGTCGAGATGATGGCCACCCAAGGTAGTAGCGTGCGAGAGGGTCAACCGCTGGTCAGCATAGAGATCGAAAAAGAAATCCTGCGAGTACAGATCTATCTGCCAGGCGCAGGCAAAGTCGAATCTATAAAGCCCGGCATGTTGGCGCAGGTATCGCCCGTTACCTACGGGCGGCAGCGATATGGCTACCTCGTGGGCAAAGTTATCAGTGTCGCCACATACCCGGCGACGTCGCAGGGAATGATGAGAATCCTTCACAACGAGGCGCTGGTTTCCGAAATGATGAAGGCGGGCGCCCCAGTCGCCGTATCCGTGGAATTGGAAGTTGACCCCACATCCCGCTCCGGTTATCGCTGGTCGTCGCGCGCTGGCGCGGGCCTTCAGGTCAGAAGCGGCACGCTTGCTACCGCTCGGTTCATCGTTGAGGCCCAAAGACCGTACGCCCTCGTGCTGCCCGCACTCAAAGAATTGCTCGGTTCCTAGGTGCCAGCAGGCATGCCACCTTTTGCCATTTCAAGACTGCGCAGTCGCCTGCGCGCGTGGTCTAGGCGGGCCCGTACCCCCACCATCTTGCAGATGGAGGCCCTTGAGTGCGGGGCCGCAAGCCTCGCGATTGTCCTGGCCTACTACAAGCGGTTCGTGCCGCTGGAAGAGTTACGCCTCGCCTGTGGGGTTTCGCGCGACGGTAGCAAGGCGAAAAATGTCTTGCGAGTAGCGCGCACCTACGGCCTGCAAGCCAGCGGAATGCGCCTCGGTGCGGCCAATATCACCCGCCAACCGATGCCCTGCATCGTGTTCTGGAACTTCAAGCATTTCCTGGTTGTTGAAGGCTTCGGCGAGGGTATCGTCTACCTGAATGACCCTGCATATGGACCACGTACTGTTTCCGACGATGAATTCAAGCGGGCGTACACAGGGGTTGCGCTAATTTTCAGCGTGGGCCCTGATTTCAGGACCGGCGGTACGCCACGGCGCCTACTCGCTTCTCTGATACCTCGAATTAAGGGCTCTGAAGCGGAACTTGCATTCGTGATGGTCGCAAGCCTCGCGCTGGTCATACCAGGCCTCGCGATACCGGCAATGTCAAAGATATTCGTAGACAACTACCTTATCGGCCGAATGGACGACTGGGTAAAACCGTTGCTCATCGGCGTCGGAGTCACGGCCTTGGTGCGCGCTGCGCTGACGTGGCTGCAGCAGTCGCAGTTACTGCGCCTGGAGATGCGCCTCGCGCTGACCTCCTCGAGCAAGTTCTTCTGGCACGTGCTGCGTTTGCCAATCGAGTTTTTTTCCCAGCGCTACGCCGGCGACATCAGCCAGCGGGTGGAATCCAACGATCGGATTGCCAGGCTCCTGGCAGGACAACTGGCAACCAACGCCTTCAACGTTGTGGCGGTGGTCTTCTTCCTCGTCGTGATGTTTCAGTATGACTGGGCGCTCACACTGGTCGGGATCGCATCCACGGCGATCAACTTCACTGCCCTGGCCTTTCTCTCCCGCTACCGCAGAGATTGCAATATCCGCCTCGCCCAGGATCGGGGCAAACTCATGGCGACTTCCATGGGGGCAATTCAGGCCATTGAGACCATAAAGGCAACAGGCGCAGAGAACGACTTTTTCATGCTCTGGTCGGGCTACAAAGCAAAGGTAAATAATGCAGAGCAGGAACTTGAACTGACCTCCCGAGTATTCACTGTACTCCCCATATTCCTAAATACTCTCGTGACCGTGATCATTCTCGGTCTTGGCGGCGCCAGAATCATGGCGGGAGAACTGACGGTAGGTATGCTGGTGGCTTTCCAGAGCCTCATGGCAAGTTTCATGGCGCCAGCCACCCACCTGATGGGCTTGGTTGGCACGCTTGACGAGGCCGCGGGCGACCTCGCGCGCGCTGATGACGTGCTGAACTATCCCGTGACGGAGCTGCCGACGTTACCCGCCAAGGCGGGCGAGCCACCGCGACAACTGCGTGGAAACCTGGAACTTCGCGATGTGTCGTTCGGGTACAGCCGACTCGAGCCCCCGTTGATCGAGAATTTCTCGCTGAAGATTGCCCCGGGCGAGCGCGTGGCGATCGTCGGTCGCTCAGGCAGCGGAAAGTCCACGGTGTCGAAGCTTGTCATGGGCACCTACACACCTTGGACGGGTCAGGTCCTCTTCGACCGCTTGCCACGCGACAGCATCAGCCGCCAGGTGCTGAGCAGCAGCCTGAGCGGGGTTGATCAGGAGGTCTACCTCTTCGAAGGCACGATCCGCGACAACCTGAGCCTTTGGGATTCCACGATCCCGGAGGCGGAACTTGTGCGAGCTGCGCGCGATGCACAGATCCACGACGTCATTGCTTCGCGTCCCAGCGGCTATGACGCGAGCGTTGACGAGGGTGGCAGCAATTTCAGTGGCGGCCAGGCTCAACGCTTGGAGATCGCCCGCGCTCTGGCCACGGCGCCGCGCATTCTCGTGCTGGACGAGGCCACTTCAGCCCTGGACCCCGTGTCAGAAAGTTTGATTGACGACAGCATCCGCCAGCGCGGATGTACCTGCCTCATCGTCGCTCACAGGCTCTCAACCATCCGCGACTGCGACGAAATCATCGTGATGGATGGCGGGAAGATCGTCGAACGCGGCACCCATGCGACGCTCCTGGCACTTCAAGGCCATTACCAGCGCCTGATCGAGGCGGTCCAGTGAGTCGGCTGTCGCAATGGGGCGAGAGCGGGCCGGTCAGCGCATCGATCCTACTTAACGACACCGAAGCGGTATGGGTCGTCCAGAAGGGCGGCGTAGACCTCTTCGCTGTTGCCCTTGAGAGCGGCAGGGGCGCCGGGCCCCGTGAGCATCTCTGCAGACTTTGGGCGGGCCAAATGATCATTGGGCTGCTTGACGCCACTGCCCCTGCGACGACCGGCCTGCTGGCCGTACCGCTGCCGGGGACAGAGCTCGAAAAACGCGCGTCGCGGCGCAGTCGATTCCTCGCTGGCCCTGCCCCCATGGATGCAGCCGCCGACCACGAGCTTGAAGCGATGGATGCGGCGCTCGTGGCCGTGTCGGTCAACGAATGGATCGAGGCGCTGACCTCCACCATCGCGCCCCCCCCGCCACGCGACTACGTCGGCGCCCGGCTTGGGCTGCCACTCTTTTTGAGCGTTGGCGACCAACTCTACGCACAGCGCGCCACAGTTTGGGTCGACACGCTTTCGACACAGCTGCTTGCACCTCTCTCGCGGCAATCGACTTGCGGTCAGTCGCTTCTTGCGCTGACCGGGCACCTCTCGGCGTTGGTGCAAACCGGGGGAGAAGTGCAGTGTCTCTCGACGCTGGAGGTTTTCGGAGCCGGCCGCCTTGACAGCGCCCTCAGCGCATTTCACGACGAACTCCTTGGCTATCTCGGTGCCCGGCGTGAGCGCAACGAGTGCGGCATGTCAGACAGACTCGCCAAAACGGCGAGCACCGACGCGCATGCCGTCACGTCGATGCTTGCGGGTCTGTTGCGCCTCCTGTCCAGCGATGCCCAGCACTCCCGGGCCGACTCCGAGTCACCATCCGTCTTGGTTGACGCCCTTGAGCATGTTCTCCAGGCGAGCGGCATCATGGCGAAACTTGACCGCAAGCTGGATCTGGCTGCGGACGTTCCCCCGCTGGAGCAGTACATGCGGCAGCTCCGAGTCAGCTCTCGCGCCGTCGCCCTCACGCGGCAAGACTGGTGGCGCGAGGACGCAGGACCGCTGCTCGCGTTTCGCGATGACGGCGGCACCCCCGTGGCGCTCCTGCCGGCCACAGACCACGGCTACTGGTTGGTTGACCCCGTCAATGCGTCCCGGGAGCGCCTCAACCCGCTTGAGGCCGCGACACTGCGTACGACCGCATTCATGTTCTACCGGAGCTTCCCAGACACAGCCATGGCGCTTCCGGGTCTCATGAAATTCGCCTTGGCAGGCACCGGGGCTGATATTCGAGCCGTGGTCATGGCAGGCACGCTCGGCGGGGCATTGGGGGTTCTCGTTCCCATCGCGACCGGCCTGCTCATTGACGACGTCATTCCAAACGGCCAACGCGGCGATCTCTGGTATCTGGTGCTACTGCTCATTGCGACGGCAATTGGCATTGGTTCGTTCGAGTTGACTCGGGCCATTGCGATGCTGCGGGTTGAGGCCAAACTTGGCCTTGCGACAGAGTCCGCCATGATGTGTCGACTCTTGCATCTGCCGGCGCGTTTTTTCCGGGAGTATTCGGCTGGAGATCTCGCGCTGCGGGCCGCCAGCGCCTCATCGATCGTGAAAACGATCAGCAACAACACCCAATCAGCCGTGTTCGGCTGGGTGTTCGGGCTGTTCAGCTACGCCTACCTCTTCATACTCAGCACACGCCTCGCGCTGATGGCAACACTGCTCACCGCAACGGCCCTTGCTGTTTCGGGCGCCGTGAATCTCTGGCGCATCAACATTGAAAGACGGCGCTTCCAGATACAGGGCGTGATCGCAAGCCGGCTTTTCCAGTTTATGAACGGGATCGCGAAGATCCGTGCAGGCGGCGCCGAAAGCCGGGCGTTCTCCATCTGGGGGCGTCTGTTTGAAGCGCAAAAATCCCTGGATCTGAGGAGCAGGCGGGCCGACAACGGTCTCATGGTGTTCGACGCAGGATTCACCGTACTCACGACGCTGGCGCTCTTCGGGATTATTTCGGCAACTGAGCACACGATGAGCACGGGTGATTTCCTCGCGTTCACCGCTGCATTTGCACAATTCTTCGCGGCAACGGTCGCGATGACCAGCGCGCTCACGGCGTCACTGACCGTCGTTCCTCTGTTTGAGCGAGCCGAGCCCATCCTGAGCACCCTGCCAGAATTCGCGGGGGCAGGCATGCCCCCGGGAGCGCTCAGCGGCAGCATCGACATAAGCCAATTGAGTTTTCGCTACTCGCCCGAGGGGCCACTCGCACTCGACGGCTTGTCCTTGCGCATACGCGCTGGGGAAATGGTGGCATTCGTCGGGCCTTCGGGCTCCGGAAAATCAACGCTTTTGCGGCTCCTCCTCGGATTCGAGCGGCCATCCCAAGGCTCGATTTACTACGATGGACAGGATCTCTCGAGGCTTGACGTGACTGCCGTACGCAGGCAGTTCGGCGTGGTAATACAAAACGGAAAACTGTTGCCTGGCGACATTTACACCAACATCGTCGGAGCATCTTCCTTAACGATGGACGACGCTTGGGAAGCGGCTCGCATGTCGGGTCTGGAGGACGACATCAGGGCCATGCCCATGGGCATGCAGACCATGATTTCAGATGGGGCCAGCACGCTCGCTGGGGGACAGCGTCAGCGGCTCATGATCGCCCGGGCCATCGTGAACAAGCCGCGGATTCTCTTGTTTGATGAAGCCACGAGTGCGCTCGACAATACCACGCAGACGCTCGTCGCACGGAGCATCGAGAACCTGAACGCCACCCGGGTGGTTATCGCGCACCGCCTTTCAACGGTCATCAAGGCCCACCGAATTTTCGTGATGGATGCCGGGCGCGTTGTCGAGTGCGGTAGTTACGAAGATTTACTGGCGAAGGGGGGGCTCTTCACAACGCTCGCGCGTCGCCAGATAGTATGAAAATCTTCCGCCAAGAAAATAGGCCGGGCGAAATTACCTGTTTACCATGCCCTGCCTTCGTTCCTACGGAGATATTGACCTGGACTGGCCCTAACCAGCCAAGGGATCGACGTTGTATTTGCGACGATCCGCTATCCAATTGCGCGTCTCCCGCTCTCCCATCAAGCGCCCAGGAAAACAGGCTGAATCATGGCCGATGTGCTTAAAAAGGCTCGGCACATGCACGGCATAACTGGAGCGCTCACCGCCGTGGTAATGGACCAGGAGGGATAACCTGATGTCGCTGCAATTCACACCATTGTCGTCATAAGCAATAATGTGAGTTCGGATGCCCAGTGATTTCTCGATCCTGGTGCTGAACCAATCCTCGCGCGCACTCATGGCGACAGTATCACGGTGGATCAGCATGGCCTGGTTACCCCACCAACCCCTCCCGTCACTTCCGAGCGGGTGCCTCTTGTAGAGGCCGGCAGGAGCGTACTCACATACCTCACGCATATCGCACAATGAAATGATGGAAATATCGCCGGGAAACTCAATCCCAGCAATTATTTCGGGCGCCAATGCGTCCACCCGCAGGTCATCTTCCAGAAAGAGCACGTGGCAGCCACTTGCCGCTGCCATGCGAATCGCATCACGCGTGGAGATGGCAGCCCCATCCTTGCGCTCATCGCAGTAGACCATCGGCTCGGCAAAACTCCGGTGACCCGCGAATGCGGCCACTATGGCGGGGACGTCATTTGCCTTGCGGTGCGGTGTCGTCAGGATGACGGGTTGGATCAGCATTCAGTCACGCCGCCTCAACCCGCCTCGCCCCCGGCTATCCCATCCATCGCGTCGTCGGAGAGATGCTCCATGATGTCGTCCAGTTCGGCTTCCGACAGTTGCTCTGGCGGCGATTGCACCGCCTTGACGTCCGCTTTATCAGTTGTGGGCACTTCGGTGTTCGCTTGCAGCTTGGTCATGGAAATTCATCCTTCAGGTGTAAAGCTTCAATACGTTGATCAGCATTCAGTAACTCCGCCTCAAACCGCCTCGCCCCCGGCTATCCCATCCATCGCGTCGTCGGAGAGATGCTCCACGATGTCGTCCAGATCGGCTTCCGACAGCTGCGCAGGCGGCGGTTCCACCGCCTTGCCGCCAGACTTGTCAGCAGGCACCGTACCATTTTTCAATTTTTCGTCAGACATATCAGTGTCGATGTTGATGGTGGATCAGAATACGTAGACAGCGTATCCTGTTCAGGCTCAGGTGGCGCCCGTTGATCAGCGATTTCTTAAGGGATGAATACATGACCAAGCTGCAAGCGAACAACGAAGCGCCCACAACTGATAAAGCGGATATCAAGGCGGTGCAATCGCCGCCAGAGCAACTGTCGGAAGCCGATCTGAACAACATCATGGAGCATCTCTCCGACGACGAGATGGATGGAGTGGCAGCAGGCGCCGAGTGAGCAAGGCGCCTCACCCAGACGGCCTCGCAATCACCGGCAGTGCCAGATCAATTGCCACCAATATGGCTGGTCTTGAGGTTGCCATTGCGCAACCACCGCAAGCTCCTCATCGGACAACTGCCAACTCGTCGCGCGCGATTTGCACCGGATGAGGTCGCCCACCGTCAACTCGAACCCGACCTCTGCAGCCAGGGCTACGGCACCGAACGCATCCGTTTGGCTCAATCGACGCTGCAGCGCAACATCTGAGCTCACCTCGGCCAGGAACGCATTCAGTTGCTGCAAGGACATGATGGGTCAGTGGGAACGAGACTGCATGAGGAGCCAATCCGCAACTTCGGCAGAGTAATAAGCGATGTCCCATACATCGTGCCCGAAGCCGGCCAATTCGGTATAGCGGACCACCGCCCCCTGCCGCTGCAACTCCGCCGTGACCGCCCTCGCGTCCTCGATCGGAAAGACAGGATCCACATCCCCATGGAAGACCCACACCGGGACCCCACGCACTGCGTGCGCAAGCTGAGTGATCGGGTGACCGTCCGCCTGCGGCACGACAGGGTCCGACTCCCGAACCACAGTGCCATTGCGAGTGAGGGGGCCGGCGCGACCGCACACGATCAATGCGGCCGCAAAACGCTCCGGATGCCGGTAGAGCGTGTACCAGGTGGCTTTGCCGCCGCTCGACACACCAGTGAGGTAAACCCGATCAGGATCAGTGACGAACTCCCTCTCGGTCGCGCACAGTGCCTCAAGGGCAAAACGGACATCCGCATCCGCCCATCCCGCCTGGCGCTGCACCTGAGGAAAAACCACGATGGCCGGGAATCTGTCAGCGTTACGGCGGATGGCGCTACCGAGTTGGTACTCCGTCGGCAACAGTGCATCCCTACCGCCCTCCCCGGCACCGTGCAGGAAGAGAATCACCTGCCAGCGTCGCTGTGGCGTGTAGTCGCTAGGCACGTAGACCTGATAGCGCCGCTGGCCGGCCCCATCGGGGAGTGCCCGATCGAGAAACCCTGTGTTGATGCTTGACGCCATCTGACTAGCATAGGCCACGGATATCCACAGCACAGGCCAACACGCATGCCATCAGATGAACTCGAGTGGCTACCCGAGCCCCACCGCGACGCCTTGCGATCCATGTACAGCGGAGAGCCGCAGCGCGGGTCCGACGGGGAACTCCATGCGATCGACAGCACCACCAGAATATCGATACCCGATGGCAAGGCGATTTATTCACTGTGCACGACGCAGGCCGTGACCTCCATCCTGGAAGTGGGGCTCGGTTATGGATTCAGCACTGTGTTTCTGCTCGCAGCACTGGACCGAACGGGTCACGGCACGCACACTGCCATCGATCCGTTCCAGGAGACGGACTGGAAGGGCATGGGCGTCACGCGCGCCAGGCGGCTGGCATCCTGCTCCACCGCGCTGACGTCGGATGCCTTTCAATGGATCGAAGATCGATCCGACCGCGCCCTGGTTGACCTCGAAAGAGCGGGGCGCACCTACGGCATGATTTTCATCGACGGTTATCACCGTTTTGACGACGTGCTGGTGGACTTCTGTCTATCCGCCCGGATTTGCCACACTGGCGGGTTCATCGTTTTGCACGACAAGTGGATGGACAGCGTCAAGGCGGTCACCTCCTTCATACGCCACAACCGCAAGGACTTCGTGGAGGTTGAGAGTCCCTGCGACGATCTCGTAGTCTTTCGCCGCAGAGCCCAAGACCGCAGGGACTGGAGGCATTTCATCGACTTTCCACTGAGGTAGCTCGCCGCGCGCCTCAGTCGGCTGGGAACCAGTCAATGACGCCGAGTTTGGCCAACCAGGCGAGCGTCATGCGGATCAGGGGGCGCCGGTTCGGCGGAAAGCTCTGCGCCACTTCTTCCTCGGTCAGAGCCTCCTCGGCCTGCAGCATCCGCACCACCTGACGCGCCTCGTCCAAGCTGCCACGCAACCCCGGGAACAGATGATCAAGGGCCACGACAGGATTGGATCCCAAGGGGTCATGCCCGTCTGTTTTCAGCAGCCGCAGCTGCGTGGTGGGACACATGACGGCGGTCGAATAATCCTTGAAATCCAGGAAGGGGTCGCCGCGCAACGGATTCATCCGGTGTGACGTGATGCCCTCTGATCGGCTTGCCGAGGTGGCGCTCAGACGTCGATCCGTCAGCTCTGAGAAGAGCTCCTGGTACTGTTTCACGACCACTGGCCATGAAAACAACTCGCGGGCGCGACTCTTGCCTTCTGCGCCCATCCTCTCGCGAAGCTCCGCCGACGCCATGAGCCGACTCAGGGCCTGCGCCGCGCGCCCGATGTGAACGGCCGTGTGCTGCGCCACGCCGCCGAGGTATTGCCCCCAGTTCGCCATCTCAAGCGATTGCAAGAGGGCAAGGGTCTCGCCCATGGGACCTGCCGCAGCGCCTAGCGTTGGCACGAGGTAGCCATCGACACCGTCGCGGACTATGGATCGGTAGCCGTCCCAATCACTCACGACAACTGGCAGTCCCGCTGCCATCGCTTCCACCGGTGCCTGGCCGAAGGTCTCCAGGATCGTGTCAGACAGCAGCAAGAAGATGTCCGCCGCCGCCCAGCATTGCGCCACAACAGCCGGATCGTTGCCATTCAGAAAGATCGTGTTCACGTTCGCCGCATAACACTGTGCCGCTTCTCGAAAGCGAGCCTCATCAGCATCACCCATGGGAAACCATCCGGCCATGACGAAGTGCACCTTCGCACCAGACAGCCGCTGCGCCTCCTCGACCGCCTTGAACATGGCTTGAGGGAAGGCCTTGTCATAGAACGACAGCCGCCCCAGGAACAGGACCAAAACATCCGTGGGAGCAATTTGATGGGCCACACGAAGTGCGGCGCGGGCGCCAGCATCAGCGCGCTGCGCGCCCAGAAGGTCAACATCAACCGCCAGAGGAATCACGGGCAAAGCGGGCCTCGGCAGCCGCGTCGCACCCGTCCTTTCCCGCAGGTAGTCCTCCCAGCGATCAAAGGTACGCCGGACGGCTGCCTCCAGCGTCGGGGAGGTGCAAATTAGCGCATCCCAATCGTGCAGAGGGGCCATCGCAGAACCCATCATCTGCTCACGAGAGGTGGCGGCCGCAAAGGCGAAAATCGAGCCGACGATGCTGTAGGCATGATCGCGAGAAGCGTGGCGCCGGATCCATGCGAGTTCCGAAAGATACGGCTGGCCCGAGAGAAGCACACCGGCACGCGCAGGCCTCTCGGTGGAGAGGGGGGAACCGCTACTCAACGTGACACCGGAAGCATCCGAGATGAAAAGCTCACGAGCGAGTTGATCAAGCCCGCGAGCCTTGCGGCCCTGTATGTGAAGGCGCTGATAGCCGCCATACCGCACGAGCGCCCGATAGAGCCCCGCATTGGCGATCAATCTACCGTACGGATTGACGGGTGGGTCCACCTCACCAGCGGGCAGATAGATGACCAGTTCTTGGGGCAGCGACATGGATGGGGGTGAGATCTCAAATACGATGGATATGCTCTCGGCTCACCGAGAGCATATATTTATCAGGCCAATTCTATATAAAAACAGAATAAAATCCGAAATATCTCTATTGATTTTTATATTTTAAATAAAACAGAACGTGGATCTCCGAGACGTACGAATGAGTATTTCTGGCATCACTTTTATCGCGACTCAGGTGACGTCTTCCCGGTTTTCGTGTCATCAATAACTCGTCGACCTTGGCAACGCGGCGCGGCGGCGCGCGGAGCCAGCGCGTCATGGGGTCAGCGCCTCGCGCGAGCGCTCGCGCCGGCGACCGCAGCAGCGTTTGGCGGGACCCGCCCGATGAGTTACCTGCTGATCGTTGCCGAACAGGCATTCCCCCAGAAGGCAACCCCATGAACGACACTGTGATGGTCACCGGCGGCGCCGGCTTCCTCGGCTCGCACCTGTGCGATCGCTTGGTCAAGGACCAGCGCGATGTGCTGTGCATCGACAACCTGTACACCGGCAGCCGCAACAACATCCGCCACCTGCTGGGCTCAGAGTACTTCGAGTTTCAGCAGCATGACGTGACCCTCCCTCTGTATGTCGAGGTGGGGCAGATCTACAACCTGGCGTGCCCGGCCTCGCCGGTGCATTACCAGCACGACCCGGTGCAAACCACCAAGACCAGCGTGCACGGCGCGATCAGCGGGTGCTGTTGGGTATGAGTGGCCGAGTGCTGAGCTAGGGCAGCGTAAATCACTCAATGATCCAGGACCCGCACGCGCGGGACTTGTCGTTCCTGAGTCAACGTCGCCCTGAGGCTATCGGTACCACTCGAATTGGCCACAGAGAATCTCCGCAGCAACGGCCAGGATCTGCCTATCCGGCCCACCGCCCCCCCCAAACTCTTGCGGTCGGATGGTAGCGTTTGAAGCGTCCTGACGCGCCCTGACTGCCGAGATCAAAGGAGAAAAGGCAAAAAAAGAGCCCCGCGAGGAGGCTCTCTTAGGCAGCGTTGGAGGAGGCGAAGGGATTCGAACCCTTGATGGAGTTTTAAGCCCCATACTCCCTTAGCAGGGGAGCACCTTCGGCCACTCGGTCACGCCTCCAAGCCAGAGCGGATTATGCCGCAGTGGACGCGAGCGGCGCGTCCAATTCGAAAGCTTTGTGCAGCGAGCGCACGGCGAGCTCCATGTACTTCTCGTCGATCACCACGCTGGTCTTGATCTCGCTGGTGGTGATCATCTGGATGTTGATGCCTTCGGCACTGAGCGTGCCGAACATCTTGCTGGCCACGCCCACGTGCGAGCGCATGCCGATGCCCACGATGCTGACCTTGCAGATCTTCGGGTCGCCCGACACCTGAGCGCCGCCCACGCTCGGCAACACCACGTTTTGCAGCAACTCGATCGTGCGTGCGTATTCGTTGCGGTGAACGGTGAACGAGAAGTCGGTTTTGCCGTCGTGCGACATGTTCTGGATGATCACGTCGACGTCGATGTTGGCCTCGGCCACCGGGCCCAGGATCTGATACGCGATGCCCGGCCGATCGGGCACGCCGATCAAGCTGATCTTGGCTTCGTCACGGTTGAAGGCGATGCCCGAAACGACCGCTTGTTCCATTTTTACGTCCTCTTCAAAAGTGATCAGCGTGCCCGATTGGGCTTCTTCTGCGATGTCGATGTCCCACGGCGTGAAACTCGACAGCACGCGCATGGGCACGCGGTACTTGCCGGCGAACTCGACCGAGCGGATCTGCAAGACCTTGGAGCCCAGGCTGGCCATCTCGAGCATTTCCTCGAAGCTGATGGAGCTCAGGCGGCGCGCCTCGGGAACGATGCGCGGATCGGTGGTGTAGACACCATCGACGTCGGTGTAGATCAGGCACTCGTCGGCCTTGAGCGCAGCCGCCACAGCCACCGCCGAGGTGTCCGAGCCGCCACGGCCGAGCGTGGTGATGTTGTTGTGTTCGTCGACGCCTTGGAACCCGGTGATGACCACCACCTTGCCGGCGGCCAGATCGGCACGCACGCGCTGGTCGTCGATGCTCTGGATGCGCGCCTTGGTGAAGGCCGAGTCGGTCTTGATGGGCACTTGCCAGCCGGCGTAGCTCACGGCCTGAACCCCTTCAGCCTGCAGCGCGATGGCCAGCAGACCGACCGACACCTGCTCGCCGGTGGACGCAATCATGTCGAGCTCGCGCAGCAGCTCGGGCGAACTGCCGTTGGGAGAAAGCTCCTTGGCCAGGGTGAGCAAGCGATTGGTTTCGCCGCTCATCGCCGAGGGCACCACGACCATCTGGTGGCCGGCGCGCGACCATTTGGCCACCCGCTTGGCGACATTGCGGATGCGCTCGGGCGAGCCCATCGAGGTGCCGCCGTATTTGTGAACTGTGAGAGCCATGAATTGGGGTGCGTTGGGGCCCGAAGCCGTTGTCAACTCGATCGCGAAAAGCCCATGATTTTACGGCCACGCACCGAAGCGATCACCTGCGTGGGTTCAGCGCTTCAGCAGCGGTTCCCACGAAAGCGTCACCTGCGCCTGGCCGGGCAGGCCGATGACCCGCGTGTCCAGGCCCAAACCCGGCACGAACACGAGCTGCCCGCCGCTGAAGATCAAGGGGCCGCTGCGCTCCCAGGCCGCCAGATTCGCCGCCTGGAACTGCTTTTTGAGGCTGCGCGGCGGGCGACCCAGCCCGGCTTGAAATTGCTCGCCGCCAGACCGTTCGCGCAGTTCCAGCTGGGCCAGCCAGGCCAGCGGCACGCCGCCCTCCTTGGCGCGCGTCACCCGCAACGCCCCGCCCCAACCGGGCAGCCGATAGGTGCCGGCTCGGCGCAGTTGCAGCGTGTTCTCGCGTTCGGTTGCCGTGGATCCGGCAGCCGTGCTTTCCAAGACACAGACCAGGCGACCGCGGCGCCGATACAGCGTGGCACCGCTCATCGGCCACGAGGCCGGACCCGCACCGCGCAGCTCGTCACCCAGTCGCTCGACCAGCGAGGCCGGTGCGGGTCGCCCCGTTTGCCGACGCAGCCACTCGCGCAAGGCATTCACCCGCCGCGCGGCCGACAGGTCGAACAGGCCGCTCAGGCTCAGGCCGTGCGCATCGACCCGCGTGGCCAGATCAAGGTCGGCCAGCTCGTCGAGGCAACTCTGCGCTTGCTGCGCCCAGCTGGCGGCGGCCGCCAACGCGGGTTCGGCATTTGCAAAGGCCTGCTCGAGCGCCGGCCAGACGCGACGGCGCAGGCGGTTGCGCGCGTAGCGATCGTCCTCGTTGCTGTCGTCGTCGACATAGGCGATGCCGTGGTGCTGCACATAGGCTTCGATCGGGCTGCGCGGCAGGCCCAGCCAGGGACGCATCCACCGCAGCCCGTCGCGCTCGATTTCGCGCGGCATGCCGGCCAGGCCCGCCACACCGGCCGATCGAAAGGCCTGCAGCAAGAAGGTCTCGGCCTGGTCACGCCGGTGATGGGCGAGCAGCACCACGCTGGCTGCGTGCGCCATCGCCATCTCGCGCAAGGCGGCGTAACGCTCGCGACGGGCCCAGGCTTCGATGCTGTCGCCGGCCTGAGGCTGCGTGCTCAGGCGAGTCGCCGCGAACGAAAGTGCATGGCCCTGGGCCGCCCACCGCGCGCACTGGTCTTGGCAATGCTGCTGCCAGTCGTCGGCGTGGGCGCTCAAGGCGTGGTTGACGTGCAGGGCCACCACGTGCCAGCCCGTGTCCTGCGCGGCCACCAGCGTGGCGTGCAGCAAGGCAGTCGAATCGCGCCCACCGCTGTAAGCCACCGCGACCACGGCGGCGTCTGGCGGTGGCTTGATCAAGGGAAGCACCCGTGGCCCCCTGCCCCGCCGATCAACGGTCGGTGGTGTCGGCAAAACGGCCGTAGGACTGCAGCCGCTCGTAGCGCCGCTGCAGCAAGTCCTTGGTGCTCAGGTCACTGACCTGACGCAGCGCGTCGTTCAATGCGCGCTTGAGGAAAGCCGCCATCTGCTTGGTGTCGCGATGGCCACCGCCCACGGGTTCGCTGACGATCTTGTCGACCAGCCCCAGCGCCTTGAGCCGGTGCGCGGTGATGCCCAGCGCCTCGGCGGCATCGGAGGCGCGCTCGGCGGTCTTCCAGAGGATGGACGCGCAGCCCTCGGGCGAAATCACCGAGTAGATCGAGTACTGCAGCATCAGCAACTGATCGCCCACGCTGATCGCCAGGGCGCCACCGGAGCCACCCTCGCCAATGATCGTCACGATGATGGGCACTTCGAGTTGTGCCATCTCGAAGATGTTGCGTCCGATCGCCTCGGATTGACCGCGCTCCTCGGCGCCGATGCCGGGGTAGGCGCCTGGCGTGTCGACGAACGTGAAGATGGGCAGGCCGAACTTCTCGGCCAGCTTCATCAGGCGCAAGGCCTTGCGGTAGCCCTCGGGTCGCGACATGCCGAAGTTGCGCAGTCCGCGCTCGCGCGTGTCACGGCCCTTTTGGTGCCCGAGCACCATGCAGGCTTGCCCATTGAAGCGCGCCAAACCGCCCACGATCGACTGGTCGTCGGCGAAATGCCGGTCGCCGTGCAGTTCGTGGAAGTCGGTGAACACCTCGTTGACGTAGTCGAGCGTGTAGGGCCGTTGCGGGTGACGCGCAATTTGCGTCACCTGCCACGGCGTCAGGCTCGCGTAGATGTCCTTGGTGAGCTGCAGGCTCTTCTTGCTGAGCCGGTCGATCTCTTCGGAGATGTCGACGGCCGACTCGTTTTGGACGTAACGCAGCTCGTCGATCTTTGATTCGAGCTCGGCCACAGGCTGCTCAAACTCAAGAAAGTGTTTCTTGCTCATTCGTGTGCGATCTCGCAAAAAGGGGCCAAGGATGCCGCCTCAGCCGTGCGTTAAGAGTCTACGGGCAGCGGATCCAGGCTTCGCCAGATGAACCAGGTGGCCACCGTGCGGTACGGCGCCCAGGCGTCGCCGACCTCGCGCGCCTCGGCACGCGAAACCGGCTCGCCGCTGAAGTAGTTGACGCTGATGCCCTTGATGAGGCCGGCGTCGTCCAGCGGCAGCACATCGGCGCGCATGAGGTGGAAGATCAAGAACATCTCGGCCGTCCAGCGGCCGACGCCGCGGATTTCAACCAGCTGCTTGATGATGGCCTCATCGGGCATCTGGGCCCACTCGTGCTCGCGCACCAAACCTGCGGCAAAGTGCCGGGCCAGATCGTTGAGGTAT
Source organism: uncultured Burkholderiales bacterium (assembly GCA_903905475.1). Classification (GTDB taxonomy): domain Bacteria; phylum Pseudomonadota; class Gammaproteobacteria; order Burkholderiales; family Burkholderiaceae_C; genus PBB1. Next base: position 22,865 of record CAIVGK010000297.1, read on the forward strand.
TCGGCCTTGCGCGCCGACAACCCAGCCAGCCGCAAATCACCGATGGGCAGGCGCAGCAGGTTTTCCGGCTGCAAGGGCGTCACTGCGCCCGGCATGGCCGCCACGAAGCGGTCCCACACCGCCTGCGCCGACTTGACGGAAATCTGCTGGCCGACGATCGACCTCGCCAGCGTGGTGAAGGCATCGCCCCGGCTTTGCAGCCGACGCGCCCCCAGCGTCGGAATCAGCTTGCTCATCATCCGATCACGTTTGGCCAGATGCTTGCAGGCATCTTCCCAGACGTCGGGCGTGGACAAGGTGGCCGAAACGGTCATGCCTTGACCCAGGTGGTGCCCTGGGCAGAATCTTGCAACAAGACGGACTGCTCGGCCAGCTCCTTGCGGATCTGGTCAGCACGCGCAAAGTCGCGCGCGGCTTTGGCCGCGTTGCGCTCGGCGATCAACTCGGCGATGCGCGACTCGTCAAGCCCGCTGCCTGATTGCAAATAGGCGCGCGCCGGTTGCTGCAGCAGACCCAGTGTGGCACCCAGCGACTTGAGCAACGCGGCGGCCTTCGCCGAGTGGGTGCGGTTCACCTCGCCAGCCAGATCGAACAGCACCGCCACCGCGCCGGGGGTGTTGAAGTCCTCGTTCATCTCGCTGCGAAATTGCGCGGCCTGCGGCTGCGACCAGTCGATCGATTCGATGTGGTCATCGGCCACATCGACGCTGGCCAGCGCGGTGTAGATGCGGCGCAGGGCCTGCCGCGCGTCGTCGAGGTTGGCGTCGCTGAAATTGAACGGCCTGCGGTAGTGCGTGCGCAGCATGAAGAAGCGAACCGTCTCGCCGTCGTAGCGCTTGAGCACGTCGCGGATGGTGAAGAAGTTGCCCAGCGACTTCGACATCTTCTCGTTGTCGACGTTGAGAAACCCGTTGTGCATCCAGACGTTGACGAACGGCCGCCCGGTGGCGCCCTCGCTTTGCGCGATCTCGTTCTCGTGGTGCGGGAACTGCAGATCAAGGCCGCCGCCGTGGATGTCGAAATGCTCGCCGAGCAGCGCACAGCCCATCGCCGAACACTCGATGTGCCAACCCGGGCGGCCGCGGCCGAAGGGGCTGTCCCACTTGGCGTCGTCAGGTTCACTGTCCTTGGCGGACTTCCACAGCACGAAGTCGAGCGGATCGTCCTTGCCATCGGACACCGCCACGCGCTCGCCGGCGCGCAACTGGTCCAGCGACTTGCCCGACAGCCGACCGTAGTTCGGGAACTTGCGCACCGCGTAGTTCATGTCGCCGTTGGTCGAGCGGTAGGCCAGGCCCTTGGATTCGAGTGTGGCGATCATCGTCAGCATCTCGGGCACGTATTCGGTGGCACGCGGCTCGTGCGTGGGCGGCAAGATGCCCAGCGCTGCGACGTCTTCGTGCATGGCCACCGTCATCTCGTCGGTCAGCTGGCGAATCGTGATGTGGCGCTCGACGGCGCGCTTGATGATCTTGTCATCGATGTCGGTGATGTTGCGCACATAGGTCACGTCGTAGCCAAGCACATCCAACCAGCGGCGAACCACATCGAACGCCATCATGAATCGGGCGTGCCCGACGTGGCAGAAGTCGTAGATCGTCATGCCGCACACGTACATGCGCACACGCTCGGGGTCTATTGGGGTGAAGGGTTCGACCTCGCGGGTCAGAGAATTGAAGATGCGCAGCGTCATGGGCCGGATTGGAGGGCTGCACGCCAGAGGCGCAGCACGGTGTTTTGAAGGAGGACTGGAACGTTCCGAGCCCGTCAGGCGGACGGCGGCCCGACGGCACCACCGATGACCAGATCGCGAAGCGGCGAATGTCGCACACCTACAATCCCGAGCAAAATCAGTATAGCGGCGGGTTGTTTCACACCCCCCGTCACCCATCCGCACATCACCCGCTCGTCCCGCCTGAAACACGCCATGCCTGTGTGCCGCTTTGCCATCGCCGCGATCCTTGCGCTGCTGCTCTCGTTGACCTTCGCCGCACCCGCCAGGGCCAACGAAGCCGCAGACATCGCGCAGATGTTTCGTGCCGGCGAGCAAACCGAGGCCTTCGCCCGTCTCGACAAGTTGCTGGCCAACCGGACGGCCTCGCCCGAGCTGCGCTTCCTCAAGGGCGTGTTGCTCGTGGAAGTGCGCCGCACCAGCGAGGCGCTGGTCGTTTTTCAAAATCTCACTGAAGAGTTCCCTGAGCTGCCCGAGCCGTACAACAACCTGGCCGTGCTTTACGCAGCGTCGGGCGAGTTCGAAAAAGCGCGCACCGCACTCGAAGGAGCGATCCGTGCCAACCCCGGGCTGGCCGTGGCTTACCTGAACCTGGGTGACGTGTATTCGCAGTTGGCGCGTCAGGCCTACCAAAAGGCCCTGAAGATCGACCCCGCCAGTGCGGGCATCCCCGCGCGACTGTCGGTGCTGCGCGAGCTGACCGAATCGCTCAATCGCAAGCCTGCCCCGTGAGCGCCACAGGCGCTGTATCCACATCCCCTCGGAGACCTTCCATGCGCCATCGATCTTTCGCAGTTGCCGCCGTGCTCGCAGCGGCCATGGCCACCGCATCCCCCGCAGCGTGGGCCCAGAAGGTGACCATGTCGACGAGCCTGGGCGACGTCGTGCTGGAACTCGATGCGGCCAAGGCGCCCAAGAGCGTGGACAACTTCGTTCAGTACGTGAATGCCGGCCACTACAACGGCACGGTGTTTCACCGCGTCATCGAGAACTTCATGATCCAGGGCGGCGGCTTTTCGACCGAGATGAAAGAAAAGTCGACCCGCGCGCCGATCGGCCTGGAAAGCAAGAACGGCCTGACCAACCAGCGAGGCACCATCGCCATGGCGCGAACGATGGATCCGAATTCCGCCACGGCGCAGTTCTTCATCAACGTCAAGGACAACGGGTTCCTCAACGCGGCCAACTCGAATGACGGCAACGGCTACGCGGTATTCGGCAAAGTCGTCTCGGGCATGGACGTCGTTGACAAGATCCGCGCGGTCAAAACCGGCCACAAGGGTGCGTTTCAAGACGTTCCCGTCGAGCCGGTCGTGATCACCAAGATGGCGGTTGCGAAGCCCTGAGCCGAACAGCCGCCGCCATCCCGAATACATCTGCAACCCTTCACTCACCCACCACGATTCATCATGAGCAAGAACGTTGAACTGCACACCTCGCACGGCCTGATCCTGGTTGAACTTGACGATGTCAAGGCACCCCTGAGCACCGCCAATTTCCTGTCGTACGTTCAAAGCGGCCACTTCGACGGCACCATCTTTCACCGCGTGATCAAGGGTTTCATGATCCAGGGCGGCGGCTTTGATGCCGACATGAAGCAAAAGCCTTGCGCCGCGCCGATCGCCAATGAAGCCGGCAACGGCCTGAAGAATCAGCGCCACACGTTGGCCATGGCCCGCACTTCGGACCCTCACTCGGCGACCGCCCAGTTCTTCATCAATGCCAACGACAACGAGTTCCTGAACTTCAAGAGCGAAACCCAGAGCGGCTGGGGCTACGCCGTGTTCGGGCGCGTGATTGGCGGCACGGAGGTCGTCGATGCCATCGAGGGCGTGAAGACCGGCCGCAAGGGCCACCACGATGACGTGCCGAATGACGCCGTCACGATCGTCAAGGCCGTCGCGGTCTGATTCGGGGGATGAGCGCCAACGGCCCGCCCGCCCTGCCCACGTTCTGGGAGGTGGCGGCGCCGTCCGATTGGACTTCGATCGAGTTCATCAGCGACCTGCACCTCGATGAAAGTACGCCAAAGACCTTCGACGTATTGGCGTCATACCTGAGCAGCACGACCGCCGATGCGGTCTACATCCTCGGCGATCTGTTCGAGGTGTGGGTGGGCGATGACTCGCGTCACGAGGGCTTCGAGGCCCGCTGCGCTGATCTGCTGAGCGAGGCGGCCTCCCGGCTCACGCTGGGCTTCATGGCGGGCAATCGCGACTTCCTGGTCGGTGCGGACATGCTGAGGGCCTGCGGCCTGATGGCGCTGCCTGACCCGACCGTGATGATCGCGTTCGGCCAGCGGGTGATGCTCACGCACGGCGATGCGTTGTGCCTGTCCGATGTGGACTACCAGCGGTTTCGGTCTCAGGTCCGCAACCCCGCCTGGCGTGCCGATTTTCTGTCGCGACCCTTGGCAGAGCGGCGCAAGGCTGCGCGCCACATCCGCGAAGAAAGCGAACGCCGCAAGCGCGAGCAGGTGGTGGGTCAGTACTTCGACGTGGACACGGCGACAGCCGTGCGCTGGATGCATGAAGCGGGCACGCCGCTGCTCATTCATGGTCACACCCACATGCCAGGGAGCGACGAATTGGCACCGGGTTTCGATCGGCATGTGCTCAGCGACTGGGACGTCGATCACGCCACCCCGCCGCGTGCGCAAGTGCTGCGCTGGGACCAGGGCGGGCTGACGCGGCTGTCGCTGGCGTGACCCTGCTGGGCCGTGTCTGGCACGCCTGCAGGCGCTGGTCAGACAACAGGACGCTTCGCAAGCGACCGATTCCCGACGAACTGTGGCACCTGACGGTCGAGAGCTACCGGTTTCTCAGCTGGCGCAGCGAAGACGACCTGACGCGATTGCGCGAACTCGCGACGCTGTTCCTGGACCGCAAGGAATTCTTCGGTGCCCATGGGCTGATCGTGACCGACGAGATGGCTGTTGCCATCGCAGCTCAGGCAGCGCTGCCGATCTTGCACCTCGGGCTGGGGCTGTACGAGGGCTTCGTCGGCATCGTCGTGCACCTCGACCAGGTGGTCGCGCGGCGAGAGGAAATCGACGAGGACGGAATCGTCCACCAGTTTGATGAAGAACTGTCGGGTGAGGCGATGCAAGGCGGCCCGGTGATGCTGTCGTGGCATGACGTTGAAGCGGCCGACCATTCGAGTGAGTGGGGCTACAACGTCACCATTCACGAATTCGCCCACGTGATTGACATGGCCGGTGGGGCTGCCGATGGCACGCCTCCCATGCCACACCGGCAAGCCCGGGATCACTGGCTGCAGGTGATGGGGTCGGCGTACGAGCGTTTTTGCTTGACCGTTCGTGCCTGCCAGCCGAGCGGCCTCGACCCCTATGCGGCTCACTGCCTCGAGGAGTTCTTCGCCGTGACCTCGGAGTCCTTCTTTGTTGATCCGCTCAGTTTGCAGTCGGAGTTTCCAGACGTTTACGCCCTGCTGAGAACCTACTACGCGCAGGACCCTGCCGCATTTGCCGGCCCATGAAAAAGCGCCGGCATCCTGCGATCAGGATGCCGGCGCCAGCCGTCAAACCGAGCGGTATCAGGCCGTGGCGACGGGCTCCGCCTTGGGTTTGTCGCTGCGCTTGGAGGCCTGGATGTCGAGCACCGTCTTGCCATCGGCATCGACGTCCACCGTCAAGCGACCGCCGTCGACCAAGCTGCCAAACAGCAGCTCATCGGCGAGCGCACGGCGAATGGTGTCCTGGATCAGACGCTGCATCGGACGCGCACCCATCAACGGATCGAAACCATTCTTCGCGAGGTGCTTGCGCAACTCGTCGGTGAACGTGACGTCGACCTTCTTCTCGGCCAACTGAGCCTCGAGTTGCAGCAAGAACTTGTCGACCACGCGCAGGATGATTTCCTCGTTCAGTGCACGGAAGCTCACCACCGCATCCAGACGGTTGCGGAACTCAGGCGTGAACATGCGCTTGACGTCGGCCATCTCATCACCCTGCTCGCGCAGCGTGGTGAACCCGATCGTCGCCTTATTCATGGCTTCCGCGCCGGCATTGGTGGTCATCACGATGATCACGTTGCGGAAGTCGGCCTTACGGCCGTTGTTGTCGGTCAGGGTGCCGGGGGCCCTGACCTGCAGCAGCACATTGAACACAGCGGGGTGCGCCTTCTCGATCTCGTCGAGCAACAGCACGCAATGCGGCTTCTTGGTGACGGCCTCCGTGAGCAACCCGCCCTGATCAAAGCCCACGTACCCCGGAGGCGCGCCGATCAGGCGGCTGACGGCATGGCGCTCCATGTACTCGCTCATGTCGAAGCGGATCAACTCGATCCCGAGCACGTAGGCCAATTGCTTGGCGACCTCGGTCTTGCCAACGCCCGTGGGCCCCGAGAAGAGGAACGAGCCAATCGGCCGATCGGGCTTGCCCAGACCTGAGCGGGCCATCTTGATCGCCGCGGACAGTGCCTCAATGGCCGGGTCTTGCCCGAAGACGACGTTCTTGAGGTCACGGTCCAGGCTCTTGAGCTTGGATCGGTCGTCGTTGGACACGCTCGCGGGCGGGATGCGCGCGATCTTGGCCACGATCTCTTCGACCTCGTTGCGGGTGATGGTTTTCTTCTGCTTGCTCTTGGGCAAGATGCGCTGCGCAGCACCGGCCTCGTCGATCACGTCGATCGCCTTGTCGGGGAGGTGGCGATCATTGATGAACTTCGCCGAAAGCTCGGCAGCCGCCTGCAGTGCACCCAAGGCGTACTTGACGCTGTGGTGTTCTTCAAAGCGCGACTTCAGGCCCTTGAGGATCTCGAACGTCTGCTCGACCGAGGGCTCGGCCACGTCGATCTTCTGGAAGCGGCGCGACAGCGCCGCGTCTTTTTCGAAGATGCCTCGATATTCGCTGAAGGTGGTCGCTCCGATGCACTTCATCGCCCCGGAACTCAAGGCCGGCTTGAGCAGGTTGCTCGCGTCGAGCGTTCCGCCCGAGGCTGCGCCCGCACCGATCAGGGTGTGGATTTCGTCGATGAACAGCACGGCATGAGGCTGTTCCTTGAGCGTCTTCAAAACGCTCTTGAGACGCTGCTCGAAATCGCCGCGATATTTCGTGCCGGCCAGCAAAGCGCCCATGTCGAGTGAATAGACCGTTGCGTCGGCCAGCACCTCTGGCACGTCGCCCTCGGTGATGCGCCAAGCCAGACCCTCGGCGATCGCCGTCTTGCCCACACCCGCCTCGCCCACCAGCAAGGGGTTGTTCTTGCGCCGGCGGCACAGCGTCTGGATGACGCGCTCCACCTCGAGCTCGCGGCCGATCAACGGGTCGATCTTTCCGTCACGCGCCAGCTGGTTCAGGTTCTGCGTGAACTGGTCGAGGGCAGATCCCTTGCCGTCGGAATCATCCTTCTCGCTCTCGGCGGAAGCCGGGCTCTCGCTCGGCTTCGCCGATTCGGGGGGTTCGGATTTCTTGATTCCGTGGGCGATGAAATTGACCACATCCAGCCGCGTCACGCCCTGCTGGTGGAGGTAGTACACCGCGTGGGAGTCCTTCTCGCCGAAGATGGCGACAAGCACATTGGCGCCCGTCACTTCCTTCTTGCCGCTGCCGGTCGACTGCACGTGCATGATGGCGCGCTGAATCACCCGCTGAAAGCCCAGCGTGGGTTGCGTGTCGACCTCGTCGACGCCACCCACGGTCGGCGTGTTCTCCTTGATGAACTGGGCAAGACTCTTGCGTAGATCGTCGGTGTTGGCCGAGCAGGCACGCAGCACTTCAGCGGCCGACGGGTTGTCAAGCAACGCCATGAGCAGATGCTCGACGGTGATGAATTCGTGGCGCTGCTGTCGAGCCTCGACAAACGCCATGTGCAGACTGACTTCAAGTTCCTGCGCAATCATGAGGTCTCCATAATGCATTGCAATGGGTGGCCGCCACGACGCGCAGCGGCCAGAACCAACTCAACCTTCGTCGCAGCCACGTCTTTGGAAAAGACGCCGCAAACCCCTCGCCCGTCATGGTGAATCCTCAACATGATCTGGGTCGCGCTCTCGAGGTCGCGATTGAAATATTCCTGCAAAACCATCACGACAAACTCCATGGGCGTGTAGTCATCGTTGAGAAGAATCACCTGGTACATGCGGGGCGGATCGACTTTCGCCACCTGGCGATCGGCAACCAGCACGCCCGGGTTGTCGTCCGTCGGAGACCCGGGGACAGACGGTTTGGGGACGGGTTTTTTAGAAGCCATGATTCATTCTATCGACATGAAAGCGCCCTCTCGGGTCGCTTGGTCATTGCCTCAAGGGCAGGCGTCAAAACCCTGGAATTGACGCTCTCGCCCCAGCCATCGGCCGCAAGATCGAGTGCTTAGTTCGCATTCGGCACAGCAGGCCCCGGGCCCCTTCATGCGTGCCTGACTGACGCGCTTGACACCCCCTCAGAGGCGGCCAGAGAATTCGCCATTGCAGCCAGACGGGGAACACAAAAATGGTCACAGGCACAGTCAAGTGGTTCAACGATGCCAAGGGCTTTGGGTTCATCGAGCCTGAGGAAGGTGGAATTGACGTTTTTGCCCACTTTTCAGCGATCCAGATGGACGGCTTCAAGACGCTCAAGCAAGGCGGTAAGGTCACCTACGAACTGGTCCAGGGCCCCAAAGGGCAACTGGCGCAGAACATCGTTGCGGTGGATTCGAGGGTGACGGCAGAGCCGGTGCTCGAGGAACGCCTCTGACCTTTGGGTTGAAGCTTGCCAAACGGGGCAACTTCGACGGCCAAAGAAAAACCCGCCAGATGGCGGGTTTTTACCTGAGCAGCGGGCTGTGCCCACCGAATCACATGTGATCAATCATGACCTGACCGAATCCCGAGCAGGAGACTTGGGTGGCACCTTCCATCAGTCGGGCAAAGTCGTAGGTGACCTTTCTCGACAGGATGGACTTCTTCATGGAACTGATGATCAGGTCAGCAGCGTCCACCCAGCCCATGTGACGCAGCATCATCTCGGCCGAAAGAATTTCGGAACCCGGGTTGACGTAGTCCTTGCCGGCGTATTTCGGGGCGGTGCCGTGAGTGGCCTCGAACATGGCCACCGAGTCGCTCAGATTGGCGCCCGGTGCGATACCAATGCCACCGACCTGTGCGGCGAGTGCATCTGACACGTAGTCGCCGTTGAGATTGAGGGTGGCGATCACCGAATACTCGGCCGGGCGCAGCAAGATCTGCTGCAGGAATGCGTCTGCAATGACGTCCTTGACCACGATGTCGTTGCCCGACTTCGGGTTCTTGAACTTGCACCACGGTCCGCCGTCAATGGGCTGCGCGCCGAATTCGGTTTGCGCCAGGTTGTAGCCCCAGTCACGGAATCCACCTTCGGTGAATTTCATGATGTTGCCCTTGTGAACCAGGGTGACAGACGACTTGTCGTTGTCGATGGCGTACTGGATCGCCTTGCGCACCAGACGCTCGGTGCCCTCCCTGGACACGGGCTTGATGCCGATGCCGGAGGTTTCCGGGAAACGGATCTTCTTGACGCCGAAGTCCTCTTGCAAGATCTTGATCAGGCGCTTGGCTTTCTCGCTTTGGGCCTCGAACTCGATGCCGGCGTAGATGTCTTCCGAGTTCTCGCGGAAGATCACCATGTTGGTTTTCTCAGGTTCCTTGACGGGCGATGGCACGCCGGTGAAGTACTGGATCGGCCGCAAGCAGACGTAAAGGTCGAGCTCCTGGCGCAGCGCCACATTCAGCGAGCGGATACCGCCACCGACCGGGGTCGTCAGCGGGCCCTTGATCGACACGACATAGTCCCTCAGCACTTCGAGCGTCTCGGCAGGCAGCCACACATCCGGGCCATAAATCCGCGTCGATTTCTCGCCGGCGTAGATCTCCATCCAGCGGATTTGCTTCTTGCCGGCGTAGGCCTTGGCAACTGCTGCGTCGACGACCTTGATCATCACGGGCGTGATGTCGAAACCGGTTCCATCGCCTTCGATGTAGGGAATGATCGGGTGGTCCGGGACGTTCAGGGAAAAGTCAGCATTGACCGTGATCTTTTCGCCGTTGCTAGGTACTTTGATGTGTTGATACATGGGCTTTCAGCTCCGGAAACATTGAAACGCGTGCCAGACAAGGATCGATTTACTGCGGTTTGATTCTAGTTCAGCGACACCGCCAGCCCGCATCGTGAGATGCCCCTACCATGCCGCTGAACCCGGGCTTGTCACGCAGCCCGCCCCACCTTGTCGGCCCACCACAAATCATGATCATTCGAACTCCAGGCCGGCACCTCTGGCTCGCCCTGTGGTGTCTCACGACGTGGGCGCAGGCGCAGTCCTCAGCCCAGGATCTGCCGACCATCACGCTCAATGCGGGCATCCACAACATCACCGCGGAAGTGGCGCGCTCGCCGCTCGAACGCGCCACCGGACTGATGTTCCGGGAGTCCATGGCCGCCGGCCACGGCATGCTGTTTGTGTTCGAACGTCCCGAGCCACAGTGCTTCTGGATGAAGAACACGCTGATGGCGCTGGACGTCGCTTTCATTGCCGACGATGGCACCATCGTCAACATCGACCACATGACGCCGCGCACGCTTGACCGCCACTGCTCGACCCAACCCGTTCGCCTGGTGCTGGAAATGAACGACGGGTGGTTTGCCAAGCGGGGCGTCGCGGCGGGATTCAGACTCAAGGGCCGGCCCTTCGAGCCGTGAGACCGGCGAAGGCGCGTTGCCCTGACACCCTGCAAGTTCCGCCCAGACCTTCGCAAGAGACTTCGCGTTCTGAGGGCCGGTTCCGCGATGTGAAGCAGGCGCTATAGTTTTCAGTCATCAATCAATCCGAGAGGTAAGCAATGGGCGCGATTCTTCAATCGTTGGGCCGCACAGTCGCCGCGGGAGTGGCGCTGCTGGTCCTGATCGTCGTCGGGGTAGGGCATGTCGAATTCAGCCATGCCTGGGGCGCGTTCGTGATCCGCTGGCTGCATGTCATGTGCGGCGTGATGTGGATCGGGCTGCTGTGGTACTTCAACTTCGTGCAGATCCCGTCCATGCCGAAGATTCCGGACGAACACAAGCCAGCGATCAGCAAGGTGATCGCTCCGGCTGCGCTGTTCTGGTTTCGCTACGCTGCGCTCGCCACTGTCATCACCGGGCTGTTGCTGGCCGCGGTCAGCGGCTACATCGTCCAGGCGCTGTTGCTGCAAGGGCCCTTCACCGCGATCGGGCTGGGGATGTGGATTGCCCTGGTCATGGCCTTCAACGTCTGGTTCATCATCTGGCCGAACCAGAAAAAGGCGCTCGGCATGGTGACCGTGACGCCAGAGGAAAAGGCCAAGGCTGGCCGTCTGGCCATGCTGACCTCAAGGGTCAACACGCTGCTGTCAATCGCCATGCTGTACCTGATGGTCGCGCAACAAAACGCGGGACTCTGACAACGCCCCGGCAACGGGGCAGACTCAGACGCAAGCCGGCGGCAGTCGATTCGAGTGCCGCCGAGCCAGCTTCAAAAAACCGGGCCTCGTGCCCGGTTTTTTCATGGCGGAAGGATGCGATCGACGCGCAGGCCGACTGTCCCGTGTGCCAGCGTGACCTTGAGATCCTGTCCGGCCGCCAGTTGCCGCGGATCCACCACGATGTCTGCAGTCTGGGTCTGAATCAGTGCATAGCCGCGTCCGATCACCCGGATGGGGTCCAGTGCCTGTAAGCGCGCAGCCATCAGGTCGGCCCGCTGCCGCATGCGCTCGAGTGTCTGCCCAAGAGCCTGATCGCAACGCAGCGCCAGCAGCGTTTGCCGTTCTCGGCTCCGTTCGCTGATGCGAGCCATCGCGTTGCGACGTCCTTGCGCCAGCAAGTCCAGACGGCCCCTGTGCGATGCCAGCGCCTGTGCCGGTCGGGCCAACCGCAAAGCAACGCGGTCGAGCCTCTGGGCACGCACATCGAGCTGCTGCAGCAAGCCGCGACGAGCGCGCGAAGCCCACATGGCCAGCGCCTGCAGCAATTCATCTCGGACCGGGGCGGCCAGTTCAGCCGCAGCGGTCGGTGTCGGAGCGCGCAGATCGGCGGCCAGGTCGGCGAGAGTGAGATCGGTCTCGTGGCCGACACCAACGATCACCGGCACCGGGCAAGCCGCAATGGCCCGAACCACGACCGCCTCGTTGAACGCCCACAGGTCCTCGAGCGAACCGCCGCCGCGGCAAACGATCAGGGTATCAACCTCCCGTCGAAGCCCAACACGAACGATGGCAGCCACCAGTGCCTCTGGCGCCTGCGCGCCCTGCACCAGACTCGGATAGACGATCACGGCCACCTGCGGTGAGCGTCGCTGCAACGAGGTGATCACATCGTGCAGTGCAGCGGCCGACAGCGAGGTGACGACACCGACGCGCCGTGGGAACGGGTCCAGCGGCCTTTTGCGGGAAGCGTCGAACAGCCCCTCCAGTTCCAGCTTTCGCTTGAGCTGCAGAAATTTCTCGTAGAGCGCACCCTCGCCGCTTCTTTGCATCGACTCGACGATGAACTGCAACTCGCCACGCGGTTCATAGACGGCCAAACGGCCCCGCAGCTGCACCTGCTGGCCATCGGCCGGGAGGAACTGAAGCAAGCTGCCCGCGCGCTTGAACATCGCGCAGCGCAGGGATGCCGACTCGCCGTCGCCGTCCTTGAGCGTGAAGTAGCAGTGGCCGCTCGAGGCCCGCGTGAAGCCCGACAACTCGCCCGCCACGGTGCACGCCGAAAACCGCGCAGCGAGCGCGTCAGCGACCGCATGGACCAGCGATGCCACGCTCCAGATGACGCGCGGCGGCAGCGACTCGCCGGGCTCAATCAAGCGCAGATCCAGTGCTGGTGCGGCCCGACAACTCCACAACCGCGTCAGACAAGCGGAAGCTGGCTGTCAAAGTGGTGTCGGGCCCGACTAAGGCGTTCAAGCCGTTGATTCGCATGGGATTCATCGTGCCGCCGAATTGGGCAATTTGTCTTGTGGCCTTTGAAATCGCGGCTTTCGAACCACTGTGACCCGCTTACCCACAAAGTTATCCACAGAAACGGTGCACATCCATCGGGTGTTGATCGGGTGTCTTTCAGTGAGCCGAAGCGGGCCATAATCGATTCGGCCTCGAGCCCATCTGCCAACGCCAAAGCGCGGGAATTCACGACGTGTTTTCGATCATACAAGCCGCTGGCTGGCCCATCTGGCCCCTGATTTTTTGCTCCGTGGCTGCGCTCGCGCTGATCGTCGAACGGCTTCTGAGCCTGCGCACCGCGAAGGTCGCTCCGCCCCAACTGCTCGAAGAGGTGATCTCGGTGACACGCGCTCGGCTGCCATCGGCCGATGTGGTGAAAAAGCTGGGCGACAACTCGATCCTCGGTGCCGTGCTGGCGAGCGGCCTGCGAGCGGTGATTGCCGAACCCCGCCTCACCGAGGCGGCGTTGCGCGATGTCTTCGAGTCGTCCGGGCGCGCTGCCGTGCATCGGCTCGAGCGTTACCTCAGCCCACTGGGCACCATCGCTTCCACAGCCCCGCTGCTGGGCTTGTTGGGCACGGTGATCGGCATGATCGAGATCTTCGGCTCGCAAGCGCCCACCGGAGCCAACAACCCTGCGGTGCTCGCCCACGGCATCTCGATGGCGCTCTACAACACGGCGTTCGGACTGATGGTGGCCATACCGTCGCTGATGGCTTACCGGCACTTCAAGGGTCGCGTCGACGCGTACACGCTCGACCTCGAACAAGCGTGCGCGCGACTCGCGCCGCACCTGATGCGTTTTTCGACGTCGCGGTCCGCAGGATGAGCGCGACATGGCGATGAACTTTCGCAAGTCACGCGCCGAGGAGCCGGAAATCAACCTGATTCCGTTCATCGACGTGCTGCTGGTGGTGCTGATCTTCCTGATGCTGTCGACCACGTACTCGAAGTTCACCGAGCTTCAGGTGACGCTGCCGAGTGCCGACGCCGAGCAGCCCCGCGAACGCCCCCGCATGATCACCGTGGCGGTGGCTGCGGACGGGCGGTACGCCGTCAATGGTCAGTCGGTGGACGGTCGCAGCGTCGAGTTGCTGACCCTCGAGCTCGCCCGGGCTGCGGCGGGCCAGCACGACATGCCGGTCATCGTCTCCGCAGACGCCACCTCGGCCCACCAAAGCGTGATCAACGTGATGGACGCGGCGCGGCGGGCGGGCCTGTCTCGGTTGACCTTCGCGGCCCAGCGACCAGCGCCCGGTGTCGCCCGGTGATCCGGTACGGCATCTGGCGTCGCCGCGCGTTGCCAGCAGCCGGTAGCGCCTGCGCTGAGGCAGCCGTTCGGCGCTGAGCCTCGCACACGATGCAAGACGGGCTGCAACGGGCATGGCTGAGCCGAGGTTCGCTGGCGGTGGCCCTGTGGCCGCTGGCCTTGATCTTCCGGGCGCTGGTCGGGCTGCGCCGGCTGGGCTACGAACGGCGGATCTTCGAGGCGAAAACGCTGCCCGTCCCGATCGTGGTGGTCGGCAACCTGATCGTTGGCGGTGCCGGCAAGACGCCCACGGTGCTGGCCGTGGTTCGCTGGCTGCAACTCGAAGGTTGGGCGCCGGCTGTCATTTCGCGCGGTTATGGCCGCGCGCCCAACGGCCCTGCGCTGATGGAAGTGCATCCCGACGCCTGCGCTGGGCAGGTCGGCGACGAACCCTTGCTGCTGCGACTGCGCTCGGGGGTGCCCGTGTTTGTGGGCGCCGATCGTGTGGCCGTTGCCACTCAAGCACTGTCGGCGCACCCCGAGGTCAACATCCTGGTGTCCGATGACGGCCTGCAGCACCGGCGGCTGCCGCGCGCAGCGCAAGTCATCGTGTTCGACGAACGCGGTGAAGGCAACGGCTGGCTCTTGCCCGCCGGGCCCTTGCGCGAGCCGCGCACGCCACAGCCGCCCGAGCGCACGGTCGTGCTTTACAACGCGCCGGCCGCATCGACACCGTGGCCGGGGCATCTGGCGCGGCGCCAGATCTGCGCGCTGGTGGATCTGGCCGGCTGGTGGGCTGGCGAGCCCGCAACGGCACAGGCGTTGCGCGCGCTTGCCGACAGCGGAGAACCGCTGACGGCGGCAGCCGGACTCGCCCACCCACCACGTTTTTTCGACATGCTGAGCGCCACCGGCCTGCGTTTCACGCCGCTGCCCCTGCCCGACCACCAC
>CAIVGK010000298.1 GCA_903905475.1 uncultured Burkholderiales bacterium
ATGATCGCCGACACCGGCCGGCTGGCCAGCCTCGACGTGATGGAACTCAACCCCGCACTCGACGTGCGCAACCAGACCGCCGAGCTGGCCGTCGACCTGATCGAAAGCCTGTTCGGCAAGAGCACGTTGATGCGGCGGTGACCATGAGGTGAAGCGGACTTTGTGCGCCCAAAACATGACTTTTTCGTAGCCACTGAAGAAATAGTCTAGACTTTTACGTCAATGGACATCAATTCGTCAGCCCGGCAGCTCGCCGAAAACATTCGCCACGACCTTGGCCGCAAGCTCGTGGTGATCACCGGCGCGCGGCAGGCCGGCAAGACCACGCTGGCGCGGCAACTGATGGCCGACTTCGAGCCGGCGCAGTACCTCAACTGGGACGTGCCCGCCGATCGCACGCTGATCGCTGGCAATGCCTGGTCGCCCAAGGCCAGGCTGGTCGTATTTGACGAAATCCACAAGATGAAGGACTGGAAAGGCTTCCTCAAAGGCGCTTGGGACGGGCGCAGCCCAGGACAGGCCATGCTGGTCACCGGCAGCGCCCGCATGGACACCTTCCGCCAAGGCGGCGAATCGCTGGCCGGGCGCTACTTCAACTGGCGGCTGCATCCGTTTTCGGTACGCGAGCTGGTCGAAAAACAAGGCATCAGCCCGGCCGCGGCGCTGGCGCTGTTGCTCGAGCGTGGCGGCTTCCCGGAACCGTGTCTGGCCAGCAGCGCCACCGAGGCCGATCGCTGGCGGGCGCAGTACGCCACCGACTTGATCCGCGAGGACGTGCTCGACTTTTCGCGCGTGCACGAAGTGCGCACGCTGCAGCTCTTGTTCACCATGCTGCGCGAGAGGGTGGGCTCGCCAATCAAGGTGTCGGCGCTGGCGCAGTCGCTTCAGGTATCACCCTCGACCGCAGCGCGCTACCTCGACATCCTGGAGGCGCTCTACATCGTCTTTCGCGTCACGCCCTGGCACCGTGACGTCGCGCGCAGCCTGCTCAAGGAGGCCAAGGTCTACTTTCTTGACACCGGGCTGGTGATCGGCGACGCCGGCGCCAAGCTCGAAAACGCCGTGGCCGCCATGCTGCTCAAGCACTGCCATCAGCGGCAGGACGCCGAAGGCAAGGCGATCGCCCTGCACACCATCCGCGACAAGGAGCGCCACGAAATCGACTTCGTGCTCGCCGAGGGCGACACGGTGACCGACCTGATCGAAGTCAAGCGCGCCGATCCGGTGCCCAGCGCCTACCTGCACCGCATGGCCGAACGCTTTGCTCCGGCGCGTGCGCTGCAGGTGGTCGCCGACTTGCGCCAGCCCGCGCAGCACGGGCTGGTCGAGGTGGTGAGCGCAGCGCCGTGGCTGGCGGGGCTGGCAGGGTGAGGACGACCCAAGGGGTCATCGCTGCCGATCACAGGTCGACGTGAAGGTCGGGGGCCGACCTCAAAACTTGCCGATCAATGCCTTGTCCAGTGAGTCGCTGTCGCGCACCAAGTCATCGGCCAGATGAGCAGACGGTTTGCATCTGTCGAACGCTCCACATGCAACACCGTCAACCAAAAGTACGGGGATGCCATGACTGGATTGAGGGGGGTCGGTCGTCAATTCCATCGCCGCCCTCCATTCTTTTGATCGTCGAATCACTTTACCGTTTCGGTTGCGTCGGTGCGCGCACCCTGCCAACGCGGCGCAGCACCAAGCGCTGCCAACCGCGCGCCACTCAGCGCCCCGCGCCCACCCCCTCCAGCCACTGCTCCACCTCGGCCAGCTTGGCCGCGCCGCGGATCGTCTTGACCTCGCCACTCGGCGAGATCAGCAGCGTGCGGGGCATGTCGCCGGGCCAGGCCGGGTCGATGCTGGCGCGCAGGAACTCGTCGAACTCCGAGGCCGACGACCAGTTCTCGGCACGGGACAGGCCGGCGGCGGCGAGCCGTTGGGCGCGGGCGGCGGGCGCCGACGGGTCGACCTGGATCAGCACCAGCGGCAGCTGCGGGCGTTTGCGCAGCAGCGCGCCCCACTGCGGCAGTTCGACCAGGCACGGGCCGCAGGTCATGCCCCACAGGTGCACGACGAGCGGCCGCCCGGCGTGGCTGGCGCGGATCTGCGCGTAGCTGTCGCGCTCGAAGGTGCGTTCGGCCGCTGCGTCAGCCGCCCCGCTGAGCGCCACCAGCAGCACCAGCGCGGCCACGCGCAGGCCGTTGCAAATCGGATTCATGGAGCCTCCAGCGGCATGAGCCGATAGCCTTCGTCGCGCGTCAGCCACGACAGGTAAACGCGCCGGCCGTCGCCCACCAGCTGCGGGTGATCGGCGCTGTTGGCCGTGGCCGCGAGCACGCGGTCGGGCGACCAGGTCTGGCCGGCATCGGCCGAGCGGCGCTCCTTGATGAAGAGGCGCCGGCCGTCGAACTCCTTCCAGACCAGCCACACCGCGCGGCCCTGCGCATGCATCGCCGGGCGGCCGGGCTGCTGTGCGGCATCGCCCACGCGCTGCGGGCTCGAGAACGTGGCGCCGCCATCGGTCGAGCGCGCCTGAAACAGGCCCTGGCGTGCCTGCCCTTGCGTGAACCACGCCGCGTGCAGCGTGCCGTCGGGCGAGACCGCCACGCTCGGGCCGTGGTGCGGGCAGCCGTCGATGGCCCAGTGGTCTTCGGCCACGCGCGTCGCCGCCTGCGCCTCGCCTTCGTCTGGAATCGTCAGCAACGCGTGATCGCGTTCGCCATCGGCAAACACGCTGCGGTACAGCACCACGGGGCGACGCTGCGCATCGAACGCCACGGCGAGCCGGCAGCATTCGCAGCTGTGGTCTTGCACGATGCGCTCGCCGGTGAACGACTCGCCGCCGTCATCTGACCACGCGTAGGCCAGCGCCGCGCCGGCCTGCGGCACGCCTTTGCGGCGAGCGGCCGCGGCGGTGCGTTTGTCAATCCACACCGCGAGCAGCCGGCCGTCGGAGCGCAGCGCCAGCACCGGAAAGCGCTGGCTGGCGGCATCGCGCGACAGCGAGCGCGGCGCCGAGAAGCTGGCACCGCCATCGGTCGAGGTGGCCACCAGCACCTGCGCGTTCCAGGCCTTGTCCTTGAAGGCC
>CAIVGK010000299.1 GCA_903905475.1 uncultured Burkholderiales bacterium
CCGCCCAGCGACACGCGCACGAACGGACGGCCCAGCGCCCGCGCGATGCTTTGCCCCAGCGAGGTCTTGCCCACCCCCGGCGGGCCCACGAAGCACAGGATGGGCGCGCGCCCTTGCGGGTTGAGCTTTTGCACCGCCAGGAATTCAAGGATGCGCTGCTTGATGCGCGCCAGGCCGTGGTGGTCGGTCTCGAGGATGGCGCGCGCCGCGGCCAGGTCGATGGCCTGCGTCGGTGGCGCGGCCCACGGCAGCTCGGTCATCCATTCGAGGTACGTGCGCATCATCGAATACTCGGACGACGCGTCCGACATGCGCTGCAGCCGGCCGAGCTCCTTGCGCGCTTGCGCCTCCACGTCGTCGGGCATGCCGGCCTTGCCGATCAGCTCCTCGAGGTGGGTGATGTCTTCGTCGCGCTCGCCTTCTTCGCCGAGCTCCTTGCGGATGGTTTTCAGCTGCTCGCGCAGCAAAAAGCGGCGCTGCCGGTCATCGAGCTGCTCCTTGGTGCGCTCGCCGATTTCCTGCGACAGCCGCAGCACCTCGATGCGCCGCGCCAGCACCTGCAGCACACGCTCGAGGCGCTCTTCGGTGCCGGGGGTTTCGAGCAGCTGCTGCTTTTCGGCGACCCGCGCATCGAGCACGCCGGCCACGATGTCGGCCAGGTTCGACGGCGAGCTCGCCGACTGCAGCGCGTGCGCCAGCTCGGCCGGCACACCGGGCAGCAGCGACAAGATCTCGTCGGCGCGCTGGCGCAGTTGCAAGCACATCGCCTCGGCCTGGGCCGAGACCTCGGTGGGCTCGTCGATGAGCGTCACGCGCGCGGCCATGAAGGGGTAGCCCCCGACGAGCTCGCCCAGGCGAAAGCGCTGCACGCCTTGCACCACCGCGTGGTGCACCTGCTGCGCGATCTCGCCTTGCTGCACCACCCGCGCGATGGTGCCCACGTCGCACAGCGTGCTGCGCTGCGGCTCGTCGACCGTGGCGTCTTGCTGCAGCACCACACCCAGCGGGCAGTTGCTGTCGACCGCGTGCATGAGCGCGGCGACCGACTTGGCGCGACCCACCGAGATGGGCATGAGCATGTGCGGAAACAGCACCACGTTGCGCATGGGCACCAGCGCGATCACGCCGGGCGGCAGTTCATGTAGCGGGGGGGTTTTGTCATCCATGCCGGTTCAGCCAAGGTGCCGTTGTGATCGATCGAGCGTGCAGCAAACGGCGCTCGGCCGCCATCGGCGTGCCAGCACGATTGCGGCGCTCGAAATCCGGCCACGTAAGGGAATGGCCGACAAAAATGTCGGACTTTTCCGAACGCTTGCCCCCTATACCCGAGGGCCGAGCCCGGGACAATTGATCCGGATCAAGTTTCGAACCGATGGGCCGTGAGCAGCAACCGGTACTCACCCAAAATCGAAACAGTTCTTGCCGGTCGGCGGGGTTGCGATGCACAGGGGCACCGCAGCGTCCTGCCACCGGAAAGTTAGGGAATTTCCACATGCTGCAAACGCGCAGGGCCCACACCGGCAGCACCTTGCTGCCAGCCGATCCGGCTGACGCCGCTGCGTTGTCGACGGCAAGGCCCGAACGGCGCTCCTTTGAAAGACGCGGCGTGTCGAGCCTGCAGCTTGACGCGCTGGAGTCCGAACGCCAGCGCATTGCGCGCGAACTGCACGATGAACTCGGCCAGCGGTTGAGCGCTGCCAAGCTGGTGCTGGCCGAGGTGACGCGTGCCGCCGGGCACCGCGCCAATCTCGCCGGCGGCCTCGAAGACCTGGGCAAGGTGCTCGACGAGACCGTCGATGCGGTGCGCCAACTGGCCCGCAACCTGCGCCCGCCAATGCTCGACGACCTGGGGCTCAACAGCGCCATCGAGTCGCTGGCCGCGACCACGGGGCAACGGCTGGGCATCCAGATCGACTTGCAGCTCGATGCCGACCCTGCGGTGCTGGGCAGTGCAGCCACGATCGCGGTCTACCGCATCGTGCAAGAAGCGCTGACCAACGTGGCGCGCCACTCCCAGGCCTCCCGCGTGCGCATCGAAACGCGCCTGGCCGACGGGCTGTGGCAACTTCAGATCGACGACAACGGCGTGGGCATCGGCCAGCGCGACCCCAACACACGCGGCTCGCTCGGGCTGGTGGGCATGCGCGAACGCGCGCTTCTGCTGGGCGGCGTGTTCAGCATCACCGCCTTGCCAGAGGGTGGCACCCGGGTCGACGTCAAGTTGCCGCTCGAGCCGCGCGACACGAACAGCGCAGACGACCGGTCGCAACGGCTCAGCGGGGTGACCAACCCGGCGCTCGAGCACGAACTGACGGTTCACCAGATCGAACTCGAATCGCAAAACGAGGAGCTGCGGCGCGCCCAGGTCGACTTGTGCGAGGCCCGTGACCGCTACCTTGATCTTTACGACTTTGCGCCGGTGGGCTACCTCACGATCGACCACCGCGGCCTGATCGTCGAGGCCAACGTCAGCGCGGCCTCGCTGCTTGGCGACGGCCGTGACGCGCTGATCGGCTCGCAGTTCTCGCGCTACGTCGGCAAGCAAGACGCGCAGCGCTGGCTGCGCCACGCGGCGCGCACCATGCTCCGGCACGGTCCGCAAGCGGTGGACCTGAGGCTGCAACCGGCCAGCGGCATGGCGTTTCATGCCCGGATGGACTGCTTGAGGTTCGTGCGCAGCGGTGCCGAGCCGGTGCTGCGCGCCACGCTCAGCGACGTGTCGGCCCGCACGCATGCCGCCATGAGTCGGCGCATCGCGCTGCGGGCGGTCGATGACAGCGAAGCCGAGCGCCGGCGCGTGTCGCGCACGCTGCACGAAGACCTGGCCCAGGAACTCAGCGTGCTGAAGATGGACTTGTCGCGCCTGCACGCCAACCCCGGTCAGCCCGACCACGACAGCAGCATCGACACCATGCTGGCCTCGCTCGACCACGCGGTGTCCACGGTGCGCCGCATCGCGGTCGATCTGCGCCCGCCGATGCTCGACGACCTCGGTCTCAACGCGGCCATCAACTGGCTGGCGTTCGATGTGGCCACCCGAACCGGCGTGGCGATCACCGTGCGTCACGACGACGAAGACCCGCCGCTCGACGAGGCCCAGTGCGTGGGGGTGTTCCGTCTGTTGCAGACCGCGCTGTCGCTGGTCACTCGCAACGCGGCAGGACAAGCCGCAACGATCCAGCTGCGCCACTTCGACGACCAGCTCGAACTGCTGCTCGAATCCAGCGGCACGGGCTGGCCGCTCGACAACGCGATCGAGCCTGCCCTCACCGCACAGTCGCCCCTGATCCAGCAAGCCCACCTGCTGGGCGGGCGCATCGACGTCGAAGAATCATTCCACCAAAGTCGGCGCGTGGCCTTCCGCCTGCCCTTGCCGTCCCGGGGCAGCCCATGAACGTCAGATACCAACACAGCACCATGCACCTCCTCCTCGTCGATGACCACCAGATCGTTCGCGAGGGTCTCAAACGCCTGCTCGCGCCAGCCAACAGCGAATGGGTTGTGACCGAGGTGTCCAACGGACATCAGGCGGTCGACTTCATGCGCCAGCAGCGCGTCGATCTGGCCATCGTCGATCTGTCGATGCCCGGCATGAGCGGGCTCGACCTGATCCGGCGCATCAAGGCCGATCACCCCCAGACGGCAGTGCTGGTGCTGAGCATGCACGCCGAGGAGCAATACGCCATGCGCGCGTTCAAGCTCGGCGCCAACGGCTACGTCACCAAGGACAGCGCAGCCACCGAACTGGTCACCGCCGTGCAGAAGGTCGCCGCCGGCGGAACCTACGTGTCGGCGAACCTGGCCGAACGGGTGGTGCAGCAACTCAACGGCAACTCGCAAAACGAGCCCCACCAGGAACTGTCCAACCGCGAACTCGAGGTGCTGCAGCGCATCGTGGCCGGCCAGCGCCTGACCGAGATCGCCGAAGAACTGCACCTGTCGGTCAAGACCGTCAGCACGCACAAGGCGCGCATCCAGGAAAAGCTCGAACTGACCAGCATGGCTGCGCTGATCCGCTACGGCATCGAGCACCACATCTCCGAATCCATCGCCTCGGTGCCACCGCAGGCCGACGACGCGGCTCAGTCGGCCATGTAATCGCGGTTGAACGGGTACGCCGACTGC
>CAIVGK010000300.1 GCA_903905475.1 uncultured Burkholderiales bacterium
ACCCTCAAGGCATCGATCGGCACTTGCTGCTCCTGGCCGTCTCGCAACCGGTGAGCAGTGGCGGGTCGCAGCGCATTGAGCGCGCGGATGGCCTCGGTGGTCTGCCGCTTGGCGCGACCCTCGAGCCACTTGCCCAGACGCACCAGCGTGATCACCGCGGCCGAGGCCTCGAAGTAGAGGTGCGTCGATCCATGGTCCGCATGCTTGAAAAACAGGTAGACCGACAGGCCGTAAGCCGCCGAGGTTCCGAGTGCGACCAGCAGGTCCATGTTGCCGCTGCGAGCGCGCAGCGCCTTGAACGCCTCACGGTAGAAGCGCGCGCCCAGCACGAACTGAACCGGTGTGGCGAGCGCCCACTGGATCCAGCCGTCGAGCATCCAGTGAATGCCCACGACGGACAACAGCATGGGCGCCACCAGCGGCACGGTGAGCAGTGCGCCCGCCGCCACGACCCAGGCCTCGGGAATGGGTGAGCGGCTCTCGGGCATGGGCTCATCTGGGTTCGTCACGCTGTAGCCCGCGGCCTCCACCGCCTGTACCAACGCGGCGCGCGGCACCGGCTCCAGACCCAGCACCGTGGCCTGTTCGGTGGCCAGGTTGACCGTGGCCGACGACACGCCCGGTACTTTGCCCAGCGCCCGTTCAACCCGTGACGCGCAAGACGCACAGGTCATGCCACCCACTTGCAAGTGGGTTTCGCGGCTGGGGCGGGAAGGCGGCTGGCGCAGGGTCACGGTGGTGAGGGTAAGCCGAAGCGACTCGGGCTTTGGATCAGCAGCGCTCACGGGCCTTGAGCGGGTCACAGGCGCGGCCGTTTTTTCGGTGCCTGCCGTATCCTCGTGTCGTACTTTCACAAGGCGGCACCGATGATTGTTTTCAAGGTCAAGGACATGACCTGCGGCCACTGCAGTGCCGCCATCACTCGGGCGGTGGTGTCGGTGGATCCGCACGCCTCGCTGCACATTGATCTGTCGGCGCAACGTGTCGAGATCCAGCCGGACCACGCTGACGCGGTTCGTTTGGGCCAGGCGATCGCTGGCGCGGGCTACACGCCCGAGCTGGAGTTGCCGGCCGCATGACGCAACCCACCATGAATGCCCTGGCCCGCCCGGACTGCGCAGCGTGGACGCGCGTGCTGTGCGCCGTCTTGCTGCTGCTGATGGGCGCGGGGGTGAACAGCGCACGGGCCGCTGCGGCGTCGGAGCCCGTCGTCGGCTTGCCCGTGCTGACCACCGGTGATGCGGCGGAAAGAGTCACGGCCACCACCTCGCGCGAGCCTGGTGAACTGGTCGTCTTCAACCGCCCGATCATCACCTTTCGCTCGCCGTTGCTCGGCGTGTCGGCCGCTGACCGCGCGCGCCGAACCCGCGCCGATCTGGACCGCCTGCTTGACCGTGCGGGCGAGGGCAAGCTCGAGGTGCGTGCCGAGAGCCTGGGCAATTTCGTGATGCTCGATGGGGCGCTGGCGCTGACCGTCACCTCGGCCGATGCGGATGCGCTGGAGGGCGAGACGCTGGAGCAGACCACGCAGGGCGCCGTCGAGCGGCTGCGGCGCTGGTTTGCCGCGCCAGCGCAGCGAGGTCCGCAACCCGACGGGGCACGAAGCCAAAGTTCGGAAGCGGAACCCGGCGCGCCAGCCTGACGCAAGGAGTGGTGTGCAGCGCCGGGGCTGCATGACCTTGAGCGTCGCTGTGTTCATTGGTTGACATAATACAAATAGTCAACCTTGTTGATGAGCCCCCCAAGGGCCCACCAACGCGCTGGGCTCAGTCGTTCAGGTCGCGATCGACCCGGCGGTCGTACGCTGCCACGTCATCGGCGACCGACGACGCCAGAGGTTTGTCGAGCGGATGAAACACCTGACCACGCAGTCGCGCCAGCGAATCCGAATGCTCCATCGCGTACAGCACCGCCTGGGGATCCATCATCAGCGCAAAGGGGTTGCGGGCGATCTGTTCGAACTCCATGAGTCGTCTCCTTGATGTCGGTGGATCGACTCTAGGAGTGCCCCTGGGAACCTGCAGTCGGCCTGTCGCCATTTGACACGTCAGAAACACACTGACACAGGCGTCAGCTGACGGGTCGGATGGAGGGCCGCGCAGCCCGCTACTGGCGCATGCGCTTGCGCAGCAAGGCCGCCAGCTTGTCACGGCCGGCCTGGCTGGCGATGTCTGCGGCAGACAGGTTCAGCTGGTTGAGCCGGTTCACATCGGCCCCTTTGGCCAGCAACAGATCAACGCTGCCACTGGCCCCGTACTGCGCCGCCATCATGAGCGGCGTGTTGCCACTGGCGGACGTGGCGTCGATGTCAGCGCCGCGATCCAGCAACCACGCGACGATGCTGTCGTTCTCGCCGGAAGCGGCGTAATGCAGCGGCGACCAGCCGCTTCGGTTGACCGAAGCCCCTCGCTTGAGCAAACGCGCCGCCAAGGCTTGCTGGCCCCGCAGGCACGCCATCATCAAGGCGTTTTCGCCCAGCGGGTTGGCGGCTTCCGGGTCCAGCCTGCGGCTTTCCAGCAGCACCGACGCGGCGTCGTACGACCCGA
>CAIVGK010000301.1 GCA_903905475.1 uncultured Burkholderiales bacterium
GAATCGGCAGCGGACACGGCGGCAGGGGCAGGGGGCATCTCTAGAATTATCGACTTCACCCCAGGAGCACCCACGTGGCCGTTTACCGTCTCGGTGAAACCCTTCCCTCGATCGACAGCACCGCCTGGGTCGCCGACAGCGCCCAGGTCATCGGTGACGTGCACCTGGGCGATCAGGCCAGCGTGTGGTTTGGCGCGGTGCTGCGTGGCGACAACACGCGGCTGCACATCGGCTGCCGCAGCAACATCCAGGACGGCGCGATCGTGCACTCCGACGTCGGCTCCCCGGTGCACCTCGGCGATGACGTCACCGTGGGCCACCAGGCCATGCTGCACGGCTGCACGGTGGGCGACGGCTCGCTGATCGGCATCCAGGCGGTGGTGCTCAACGGTGCGCGCATCGGCAAGGGCTGCCTGGTGGCCGCCGGCGCGGTGGTCACCGAAGGCAAGGAATTTCCGGATGGCTCGCTGATCATGGGCGCGCCGGCCAAGGTGGCGCGCGAGCTCACGCCCGAGCAGCTCGCCGGCTTGCTGCGCAGCGCGGCGAGCTATGTCGCCAAGGCGCAGCAGTTCAAGAGCAGCCTCGTGCGCATGGCCTGACCCGACGATGAGCGAACTGCACAAATTCATCTTCGAAGGCCTGCCCGTGCGCGGCATGCTGGTGCGTCTGACCGACAGCTGGCGCGAGGTGCTGCAGCGGCGCACCGGCGCGAACGACGCGTTTCCCGAACCGGTGCGCGTGCTGATGGGCGAGATGGCCGCGGCCGCCTCGCTGATGCAAGCCAGCATCAAGTTCGAGGGCGCGCTGGTGCTGCAGGTGTACGGCGACGGCCCGGTCAAGCTGGCGGTGGCCGAGGTGCAATCGGATCTGGCGTTTCGCGTCACCGCCAAGGTGGTGGGCGAGGTGTCGGACGATGCGCAGCTCGAAGCGCTGGTCAACGTGCGCGGCCAGGGCCGCTGCTCGATCACGCTCGACCCGAAAGACCGCTTTCCCGGCCAGCAACCGTACCAAGGCGTGGTGTCGCTGCACGGCGACCAGCGCGAGCCGCTGCAACAGATCAGCCAGGTGCTCGAGCACTACATGCTGCAGTCCGAGCAGCTCGACACACGGCTGATCCTGGCCGCCAACGACGAGGTGGCCGCCGGCCTGCTGATTCAGCGCCTGCCGGTCGAAGGCACGGGCAACCTGGGACAGCGCAACGAGGACGAGATCGGCCTGAACGAGGCCTACAACCGCATCGCCATGCTGGCCGGCACGCTCACGCGCGACGAGTTGCTCACGCTCGATGCCGACACGGTGCTGCGCCGGCTGTTCTGGGAAGAGCCGCTGCTGCGCTTCGAGCCGCGGGCCGGCGATGCGGGTCCGCGCTTTGCATGCAGCTGCTCGCGCGACCGCGTGGGCGGCATGCTGCTCGGGCTGGGTCGCGTCGAGGTCGACGGCATCATCGTCGAGCAGGGACGGGTGGAAGTGGGCTGCGATTTTTGCGGCGTGAAGTACCACTTCGATGCGGTCGACGTGGGCGAGGTGTTCACGCCGTCGGTGCATCAGGCGCCGGGTTCGAGCGCGCTCAACTGAGCGGCGCGCCTGGTGCGCCGGACGCTGCTTACTTGAGCGCCGTGATGCTGAGCTGCACCAGGATCTCGTCGCGCTTGACCATGCCGAGGTCGAAGCGCGCTTTTTCCTCGACCATCTCCAGACCCTCGGCGAGGTCGCTGACCTCGGCGGCGAGCTGCTCGTTGCGGTGGCGCGCATCGTCGTTGACCGCTTTTTGCCGC
>CAIVGK010000302.1 GCA_903905475.1 uncultured Burkholderiales bacterium
CGTCAGTTCGTCGTTGCGAAACACACGCACGTCTTCGCCCAGCTCGGCGAAGTACTGCACCAGGTTGAAGGTGAAGCTGTCGTAGTTGTCGATCATCAGCAGCATGTCGCACCTCCAGCTGGGATGGTGGCGCTGCGTTCGAGGTGCTGCGTCATCAGAAGCCCTCCTCGACCAGTTCGGCCGCACGGATCAGCGCGCGGGCCTTGGCTTCGGTTTCGCGCCATTCGAGCTCCGGCACCGAATCGGCCACCACACCGGCGGCGGCCTGCACGTAGAGCATCTGGTCCTTGACGATGCCGGTGCGAATGGCAATCGCCACGTCCATGTCGCCGGCAAAGCTCAGGTAGCCGCAGGCCCCGCCGTAGATGCCGCGCTTGACCGGCTCGAGCTCGTCGATGATTTCCATCGCGCGCACCTTGGGCGCGCCGGTCAACGTGCCGGCCGGGAAGGTCGCCTTGAGCACATCGAGGTTGGTGATGCCGTCCTTGAGCAGGCCTTCGACGTTGCTCACGATGTGCATCACGTGCGAGTAGCGCTCGACGGTGAACGCTTCGGTGACCTTGACGCTGCCGGTCTTGGCGATGCGTCCGATGTCGTTGCGCGCCAAGTCGATCAGCATCAGGTGTTCGGCGCGCTCTTTCGGGTCGGCGCTCAGTTCGACTTCCAGCGCGATGTCCTGCTCGGGCGTGGCACCCCGCGGTCGGGTACCGGCCAGCGGCCGGATGGTCACCTTGTCGCCGGCCGGCGTGTGCTCGCGGCGCACCAGGATTTCGGGCGACGCGCCGACGATCTGGAAGTCGCCCAGGTCATAGAAATACATGTACGGCGACGGATTGAGCGAGCGCAGCGCGCGGTACAGGCTCAGCGGGCTCTCGGTGTAGGGCTTGCGCAGCCGCTGCCCGACCTGCACTTGCATCATGTCGCCCGCGGCGATGTACTCCTTGGCGCGCAGCACCGCGGCGATGTAGTCGTCCTTGGCAAAGTCGCGCAGCACCTCGCGCGGGGCGGTGGGTGCGACCGGCGGCGCGAGCACGCTGTGGTTGAGCCGTTCGGCCAGCTCGGCCAGCCGCCGCCGGGCATGCGGCAAGGCGTCAGGCTCTTGCGGGTTGGCGTAGACGATCAGCGACAAGCGCCCCGACAGGTTGTCGATGACCGCCAGCTCTTCGCATTGCAGCAGCAAGATGTCGGGGGTTCCCAGGCCTCCGGGCAACTCGGTGTGAGCCAGCTTGGGCTCGATGCAACGCACCGCGTCGTAGCCAAAATAGCCAGCCAGACCGCCGCAAAAGCGCGGCAAGCCCGGTTGCAAAGCCACCTTGAACCGCTGCTGATAGGCAGCGATGAAATCCAGTGGGTTGCCTTCGTGGCGCTCGACCACGACGCCATCGGTCACCACCTCGGTGACAAACCCGGTGGCCCGCAAGACCGTGCGCGCCGGCAGCCCGATGAAGGAGTAGCGCCCGAAGCGCTCGCCGCCCACGACGGACTCCAGCAGAAAACTGTTCGGCCGACCCCCGATTGCTGGCGCGTCACCGCCCTTGGGGCCGGTGAGCTTCAGGTACAAAGACAAAGGCGTCTCGAGATCGGCAAAGGCCTGGGCGATCAGCGGGATGCGGTTGTATCCCTCGTTCGCGAGGCGATTGAATTCGGCGTCGGTGATCACGTTGCGGGGCCCTCCACGGCCCGGGAGATTCGCCCCATGGCGCTCCCTTGGTCATTCGAGTCAAGCAGATCGGCACTGCGAGGGGTCGCCGCTGGCGGCGCTGGCAGACCTCAGTGTGGGCTTGCGCTGCACCAGGGCCAGGCTCCCCGGTCATGCGACCTCGAGACGTTTTTTCGCACTGTGAGCATCACCGAATTTTATCAGGGCGCTGCCGCGGCCCGGCCGGGCAATCGGTGGGGCGGCGGTTGGCGCCGCGCCCGCAGGCCTTGGCTGCCTAGAATGAGCCGATGGCCCATCCTGAATTTTCCTGCTCGGTCTCGGTGCGTCATTTGGCCGAGCAGTCCGACCCGCAGACGCAGCAGTACGCGTTTGCCTACACGGTCACCATCCGCAACACGGGCGATGTCACCGCCCAGTTGATCGCCCGCCACTGGATCGTGGCCGACGCCAGCAACCACATCGACGAAGTGCGCGGGCTGGCGGTGGTCGGCCACCAGCCGGTGCTCAAGCCGGGCGAGCACTTCGAATACACCAGCTGGACACGCATCGCCACGCCCCACGGCACGATGCGCGGCACGTTCATGTGCATGACCGAAGACGCTCACCCGTTCGATGCCCCCGTGCCCGAGTTCGGGCTCACCCTCGCCTCGGCGCTGCACTGACGCCCTGACCGTTCGCGTTTCGTCCATGACCGCGACGCCGCACGCACCGACACCCGCCGCCCCTCCCTCAGCGTGGGATCTCACGGTCTTGCTCGATGCACTCGGACAAGCGGCCGACCGGCGCGCCTGCCTGCCGCAGCGCAACCTGTGGGTGATTCGCTCGCTCGAGTGGCTGCGCCACGCGCCGCTGCCTGCCGCTGAAAACCACGGCGACGCCGCGCCATCGAGCCCTCGACCGGCGTTGCGCCTCCAACACCTGCTCGACGAACTGGACCGCCACCCCGAGCAACGTGATCAGGCCGCCGCGGTGCTGGGCCGCTTCTGGGCCGAGATGGACACCGCGGCGCTGTTCGCGGACTTCGGCTTTTCATCGCGCGCCAACTTTCTCGGCGAACTGGGCCAGCGCCTCAAGCGCAAGCTGCTGCCGATCTCCCCGGCCACCACCGACTTGTCGGAGCTGTTTGGGTTGCTCTTTCCCGATGCCGACGACGCGCTGTGGCTGGAGTCGCTCGACGAGGTCATGCTCGAGCGGCTGCGCCGCCTGATGCCACCCGGCGCGCTCGACGACCGGTCGTGGCAAACGCCGTTGCTCGACGCCATCATGTTTCTGGCCAGCGCGGTGCGCTCGGCGGCGTTCTCGGGTGCCTTGCGGCAGCGCATGAGCAGCGAGCTGCTGGCGCATGAGCCGTTTCGCCAGCTGGCCGTCGCCGCCGACCGAATCCGCGAACGGGCGCTGGCCGGCGACGAGGCCTCGCTGCTGCAAGAAGCACAGTACCTGCGCGCGCTGCTCGACAGCTGCCGGCGATGCGCCGACAGCGTGCACGACCACCTTGAGGAACACGGCGTTTCGATCAGCGTGGTGTTCGACGTGGATCAGCTGCGGCTGCGCACCTACCGCATCGAACAGCTGCTGAACTGCGTGGTCAGCCGCCAGCAATCGCGCGAC
>CAIVGK010000303.1 GCA_903905475.1 uncultured Burkholderiales bacterium
ATCAAGGTGATTGGATGAGGAATCGCACCGATCGCCGCCTTGCGGCAGATCCCCGGTGGGCGTCCCGAACGAAACTCCCACGGCCCATCCCACGGCCATCGGAGGGGGGTGACGTTACCAGAGGTCCTTGCAGCTCGGCCCAACCCATGGGCACACCCCGACGGAATTGTCAGGAACGGCCTCAAGGCCCGGAAGGCTCAGGCTGCGAAAGCGGCGCGAACCGCGGCTGGCGCCGGCCTTCGAACTCGATGTCCTCGAAGAACATCGCGTGCGGACGCACCCACAGGCCCGTCGCGTTGTAGAGCGGCCGGTACACGACCAGCGGCTCGAGCGTTTCGCTGTGGCGGGCGGCACCCACCACCTCGTACTCGCCGCCTCGGTAGTGGCGGTAACGCCCGAGTGGCGTGTGGGGAAGCGCGGGCAAGTCACTCATGGCGGTGGTGTGCGTGTCAGCCCTGGGCAGCGGCTGGGTGAATGGAGGGGCGGTGGCAAATCGCCAGGCAGGTGATGTCGTCGGAGGGCTCGACACCGCCGGCGAAGGCGTCGACGGCCGCCAGCAGCACATCGATGCACTCGGCGGGCCCCAGACGTGGCTTCGAATCGAACACCGCCTTGACGCGCGCGGCACCGAACTCCTCGAGACGCGCATTCATGGCTTCGGTGATGCCGTCGGTGATGAACAGCACCGTGTCGCCAGGTTGCAAGTCGACCTGCGCCGACGCATACGCTTGCCCACCGCGCGCTCCGAGCGCCCGGCCTTTGGGCGCCTTGAGCCAGCGGGTCTGGCCGTCAGCCGCGATCAGCAAGGGCTGCAGGTGTCCGGCATTGACGAACTCCATGCGCCCGCTCGCCGGTTGGTAGTTCGCGTACACGGCGGTCACGAACATCAGCTGCTCGTTGCCCTCGTGCAGCCGGGTGTTGACCGCGGCGACCAGTGCGCCGGCGTGCGCCCTGCCCGGTTGCAGCGCCATGGCGTGCAGCACGCTCTTGGCGGACATCCCGAACAGACCCGCCGGGATGCCCTTGCCGCACACATCGGCCACGACGAGGCACACAGCGCCTTCGGCGTCGTGGAAGTGATCGAAGAAATCACCCCCGATGTCCTGCGCCGGGCGCATCAGGCCGCGCACATCAAACGCGGGGGTCGCGGGCCACGGCAGCGGCAGCAGCGACTGCTGCAACTTCGCAGCCACCTGGATTTCCTGACGCAGCCGCGCCAGGTACATCGATTCCCGGTGCTGGGCCACATGGCCGCTCATGCGGTCGCGGTGAAGGATGGCGCCCCCCACGGCACACAGGCTGATCAAGGTGAGGAGCTCGCTGACGGTGATCAGCCTGGCCAGTCCCGGGGCCTGCGAAAACAACAGCACCGCGCCCGGTGCGCACAGCGCGGCCAGCGAGTTGACCCACACCCGGGGTCGCCAGGGCAGCGAATACAACAGGTTCGTCAGGATCAAGGCACAGGCCAGGCCCACATAGCTGCCGCGCAACACGACGCCGGTGACGGAGAGGATCAGCATCCCGACGATCAGCAAGCCGAGGTGCCAGTGGAGCAGGCGCTGCGCCTTTTCGCGCTTCGCTGCCACCCCGGCGGACTTGAGCGCCAGCGCCGGTGCAATGCTGCAGGTGAGGATGAGGTGGCCTGCGGCGCCCAGGGCGTAGATGAACCCGAGCAGGCTGGCATGGAATTGATGGGTCGCGACGCGCTCGATGTCGACGACGAACATGAGGCTCACGATCGCGATGGTGGTCAGCCCCACATACGGCGCCAGCGACTCGTTGGCTGCGCGCTGGCGCAGCGCCACTGCGGCGCGCTCATCCGCAGACAGGCGCGACAGCTGCCGGGACTCGTCTGCCCAGTCCGGCAGCCGCTTGCGCAGTGCGTCGAACACTGGCGTTCAGTCCTTCAGGTGCACGAAGTCGTCAAAGCCCACGGTCAGGATGACGTCGCGGATGTCCGCGCTGGCGCCGATCAACTGCAGCGTGCCACCCTTTTTTTCGGCGGCATGGGCCGTGACCAGCAGCACCCTCAGGCCGGCACTGCTGATGAACTCGATCTTCGAGAAATCCAGCTCGACCGAATCTGCATCGCCGGCCAGCAGCTGCAGCAATTGCGCTTCGTGCTGGGCGGCGGTGGCGGCATCGAAGCGGCCGACGGGTTGGTAGGGGACGGTCAGTGACATTCGGACTCCGTGGGGGTGTGGGTGCGCAACACGGCGCGCAGCGAACTCAAATGAGACCCGTGTCATGCACGGCAGGCAAGCTGAAATACCGCTGCAGCAGGGTCTCGGCCGTCGCGAGCGCGCCTTCGACCCAGCCCTGGTCGTGCGACCAGCATTCGCCACAGATGTACACCGGCAGCCGTGCCACCGGGTGCAAGATCTTCTCGGCGACCTCGTGGCTGCGCACGCCCATGTTCCAGAAGTGCGCCCCGCCGCCGTAGGGATCGCGGCTCCAGCTCATGCACGCGGCCGAATACGGCGCGGGAACCTCGTCAGGCCCCAGGCCATGGAGCTCGAGCAGCTGACGGTGCGCCTCGAAGATGACCCTCGAGGGCGCCGCGAAGTCGGCCCACAAGGGCACACCCGGGCGGCGCGCCGCCGTTTGCACCTGCTTGCGGGGCCCCTCGGCGTGGTCGAGCTGCTCCCAGTAGGACTTCACCAACCCGCCGTCGTAGATCAGGACCACGCCCTGACTGTCTTGCGGGTTCACTTTCCAGTAGTACACCTGACGCATCGGCAGGTCGGTCACCGATTTGCCGTGCGACCCGGGCCCGACCAC
The DNA here is from genome assembly GCA_903905475.1 of uncultured Burkholderiales bacterium. Taxonomy (GTDB): domain Bacteria; phylum Pseudomonadota; class Gammaproteobacteria; order Burkholderiales; family Burkholderiaceae_C; genus PBB1. The sequence continues at coordinate 2,782 of CAIVGK010000303.1, forward strand.
GCGCTCCCACCAGCACGTCTCGTAGCACAGCGCGATCTTGAACAAGGGAATCGGCGACACCGACTGCAGCAACGCCTTGAAGCCCGCCGCCGGTTCATCGAACAGCGCGCCCTTCTTGTCGAGCAGTTCGATGGCCCGGCGCGGCATGGCCAGGATGAGCTTGCGCGCCAGGTGCGTGCTCTCGACGCCAGCACGGTCGCAGGTGGTGAAGCACACACCGGCCGTGCCGTCGGGCAGCACATGGCCGTCGATGGCCTTGAGCGTGGTGTGCAAGCGCACCTCGCCGCCGCGCGCCACCACCCGATCGGCCAGCCGCATGGGCAGCGCGGCAAAGCCTTCGGTCAGGTGCCGGTGCAACACCCCGCCACAGAAATCCGCCAGGTTCCAGGGAAACCCGTCGGCCGCGCTCCACGTCCACAAGATGCAGTCATAGCCCAGGCTGTCTTGCAGCAGCTGCACTGCGCCGTGCCCCAGCGTGCGCTCGAGCAGGTAGTGCAGCGGCGTCTCGTAGAGCGGCTTGCCCTCGAACAGTCCGCGCTCGCCGACGGCGCGCCACTGCGCCACGCTCACGTCTTTCAGCGTCTCGAGCGTCAGATCGAAGTCCAGCACCTGCTGGAACGCCGGGCCCAGGGCGCGCACGGCGGCCACCGCCAGCAGGTTTTGCAAGGACTCGGGGTTGCGCAGCGACTCGTCGATGACGTAGGGAAGGCGCTCGGGGTTGATCAGTTCGCCCTTGCGAATCCGCTGACCGCGCAGGTAGGCGATGTTGTCGGGGTTGGCATCGGCCAGCTCGCGCGACTCCAGGCCGAGTGCGGCGATCAGGTCGCGCGTCAACCGTTGAGACTCGCTGAAGCGCATGCCGCCCAGCTCGACGAGGGTGTCATTGACGAACGGTGGCTTCACGGACAGCAAGCGCCCGCCCACCCGGTCGCCCGATTCGAAAACAGTCACCTTCAACGCATGGGCGTTTGCCGCCGCGTCCTCCAGCACACGCCAGGCGCTGTACAGGCCCGACACGCCAGCGCCGACGATCGCGATGTCGTGGAATTCATTCATGGCGCGCAGTCTATGGCCCCGGCCTCACAGGTCGTATCCGAACGAACGGATGACGGAGCGGGCCTTGTCGCCACGCAGGAAACCCATCAGGGCGATCGCTGCGGGGTGGTCTTTGCCCGGGCTCAGCAAGATGGCGTCTTGCCGGATGGGGGCGTGAAGATCGGCCGGGATGATCCAACCCGACCCCCTGACCATTTTTCCGTCAGCGACCACCTGCGACAACGCCACCAGGCCGAGCTCGGCGTTCCCGGTGGCGACGAACTGATACGCCTGCGAGATGTTTTCGCCTCGCACCAGCCGCGGCTGCACGCGCTGCAAGACGCCCAGCCGGCTCAGGGTTTCGAGGGCCGCGACACCGTAGGGAGCCAGCTTGGGGTTGGCGATGGCGATGCGCTCGAACTTGCCGCGGCGCAAGACGTCGCCCGTGCCATCGACGAACCCGGGCTGCGCGCTCCACAACACCAGCGTGCCGATCGCGTAGGTGAAGCGCGAGCCTTCGACGCCCAGGCCTTCGCTTTCGATCTTCAGCGGCGTGCTCGCATCAGCGGCCACCAGCACCTGAAACGGCGCGCCGTTCCTGATCTGCACGTGAAAGCCGCCGGTCGAACCCGACGACAGCACGGCGCGGTGCCCTGTCTCCTGCTCGAAGGCCTGGGCGATCTTGCGCATGGGCGCGGTGAAGTTCGATGCCACAGCCACGCTGACTTCAGCGGCTTGAACGTTCAGGGCCAAGCCAAGGAGAGTGACCACGCACCCGATGAGTCTGCACATGTCGACCTCGCTTTTCCAATTTGGATGGGCAAGGCTATCTCGTCCCGATCGGGTCGCGCCGGCTGAACGCTGCAGAGCCTCCGCGACGGGGTGCGGCTGTCATCAAGGCTTCACCGGCGGCATCGAGACTCGGCCGCGGCAAGGGGCTGAACGCACTACGCGGCCAGCCCGAACGCAGCAACCCTCGAAACCGGAGTACCCATGTCACACGATGATTCGCTCGATTGCAACCCTTCCGCCAACGAACACTTCAGTGCCGTTCTGGAGCGCTCGCTTCAGGACCCCTCGCGCCGCAATCTGCTGCGTGGCGGCATGGGACTGTTCGCCCTGTCCTCCTTGCCTCTGCTCGGTGCCTGCGGTGACGGCGGCAGCGACACCCCGATCACGCCAACCCGCACCAGCCTGGGCTTCACGGCGGTGGGCAAGAGCATCCTGGACAGCGTGGTGCTGCCGGCCGGCTACACCTTCAGCGTGCTCCACGCCTCTGGCGACCGCTTGACCTCGTCGATTCCTGCCTACTCGAACAAGGGCACGGAGACCGACGACTGGTCGATGCGCGTCGGTGACCACCATGACGGCATGCACCTGTTCTACATCGGCAACGACGGCAAGTTCTCGGCCACCGAGACCAGCCGTGCGGTGCTGGCCATGAACCATGAAAGCTCCGCCGATTCGCATTTCCTGCACCTGCGGGGACAGACCTCCGCTGGCACTGACGGCAAGAAGTTCGATCAGTTCGGCAGCTGGGATCTGGGCGCGCGGCCCGAGCTCGAGGCGCTCAAGGAAATCAACCTCCATGGCGTGTCGCTGGTCGAGGTCCGCAAGGGCGGCGATGGCACATGGTCGTACATGGTCGATTCGATCTACAACCGCCGCGTGACCCCTCAGACGCCGGCCCGGATCACGGGCCCTGCCGCGCATCTCGCGGACATCCAGGCCTTCATGGTCACCCGCTATGACACGCAAGGCACCACAAGCCGCGGCACGATCAACAACTGCGGTTACGGCTTCACGCCTTGGGGAACCTACCTGACCTGCGAGGAAAACTGGTCCGCCTACTGGTGCATGCCTCAGGGTTCGACCGCTGTCGACGACAAGACCGTGGCCTCGCGGATTCGATACGGCGTTGCAAGCGCCCCCTTGGCGGACAACGCCATCAAAAGCAGCGGCCAAGGCTGGCACACCGTCGACCCCCAGGACGACCGTTTCGCCCGCTGGGATGTGTCGGCGCGCGGCGCCGACGCCTCGGCGGACTTCCGCAACGAGCCGAACACCTTCGGCTTCAACGTCGAGATCGATCCGGTGACGCAGACCGCCCCGGCCAAGCGCGCGGCCATGGGCCGGTTCAAGCATGAGGCCGCCGTGGTCGGTATTCCCGTCGCGGGCAAGCCGCTGGCCTTCTACCAAGGTTGCGACGAGGTCAACGAGTACATCTACAAGTTCGTGACCACCGCGAACTGGGACGCCACGGACGTGGGCGGTGGCATCGCGGCCGGCGACAAGTACCTCAACGAGGGCAAGCTCTATGCGGCCAAGTTCAACGCCGACGGCAGCGGCGATTGGTTGCTGCTCGACATCAGCGTACCCGCCATCAGTGGCTATGCGACCTACACCTTTGCCAACCAGGCCGATGTGCTGGTCAACGCCCGCCACGCCGCCACTGCAGCAGGTGCGACCAAGATGGACCGCCCGGAGTGGGGCGCCGTGAACCCGGCCAATGGCGAAATCTATTTCGCGCTGACCAACAACAAAACCCGCACGGTAGCCACGACCAGTGCCGCCAACCCCCGCGCCTACAAGGATGGGGATGGCAAGAGAAGTTCCGGCAACCCCAACGGCCACATCATCCGTTTCAAGGAGGAGGCAAGCGCCTCGACGGCCAGCACGTTTGCATGGGACGTCTTCCTGTTTGGCGCCGAGGAAGACTCGGTGGTCGATGTGAACCTGTCCAACCTGACCAGCTCCAATTCGTTTTCTTCGCCGGACGGCTTGTGGTTCAGCAAGGCGACCGGCATCTGCTGGATCCAGACGGACGACAGCGCGTTCACCGATGAGACGAACTGCATGTTGCTGGCGGCCATTCCGGGCCAGGTCAACGACGGCAGCATGATCACCGTGAACAACACCTTGAGCGACCTGACTGGCACGCAGGACACCTTCATCGGTGCGGCCCTGGGTGATGCCAAGCTGCGCCGCTTTCTGGTCGCACCGAAGGGCGCCGAGGTGACGGGTCTGGCCGAATCGGCCGATGGCAAGACCTTGTTCGTCAACATCCAGCACCCGGGCGAAGGCACCGCGGCGATCGGATCGGCGAATGATTTCACCTTCGAAAGCCAGTGGCCGGGCAATGCGAACTACGGTGTCGCGGGCCGCCCCCGTTCGGCGACGCTGGTCATCAGCCGCACCGATGGTGGAAAGATCGGTGCCGCCTGACGAGGTTTGACGCGTCATGAGAAAGGGCCGCTGCTGCGGCCCTTTTTTCATCCCGCCGCGACACGCTCAGTCACCAGCGCGCCATTCAGGATGAGCTTGGCATTGGGTCAGGCAGCTGATGCCAACCCGCGACAGGCCTACGGCGCCGGCATGACCTACCGGTCCTGAGCGCTTTGGGCCGCGCCCTTGTCCCCGGCGTGCGCGGAACCGGTGCTCAGCATCCACAGCCCGATCAGCACGACCCCGAGGCCCCCCAGATGCTGCGTGGTCATCCGCTCACCGAGGACCAACGTGGAGATCAGCACGCCGAGCAGCGGCACCAGGTACGCATAGAACGAGGTGAAGTACGCACCCGCCCGGGATAGCAAAACGTAGTAGCCCAACATTGCGAGACCCATGCCCAGCACGCCCTCGGTCAACACCGCGCCCACCACGCCGACCGGCGGCACCGACACCTGGTGGCGCTCGAACGCGAACGCGGTCAGGCCGAGGATCACCGCACCGAAGACCACCACCCAGGCGGCCAGCGCGCACTCGTCCAGATCCCGAGCACAGTACGAAGCCAGAATGCCGTTCAGCGCGAAGACTAGGCCGCCGGACATCATCATCAAGATGGCGTGGGATTTCGAGCTGTCGTTCACCAGGTCTTCCCAGCCGACAAAGATGACCATGCCCGACAGGGCGACGACCACACCGAGCAGGCGCAGATGCGAATAGGCGGTCTGCCGCGTCGCGAACACGGTCAGCAAAAAGGTCATGATCGGAACCGTCGTGCCGACCAGCGCGGCCAGCTCGGGCTCGACATGCTGCTCGGCGATCACCACCGACAGATTGGGCCAGGCCACGGCGGTCAGACCCATCGTCAACGGCACCCAAGCGCGCTTTTGCAGCGGTTGGAGCAGCGGGCGCCTGAGCCCGAATGCCACCCCGGGCAGCAGGACCAGCGCGGCGACCGCGCACATGGCCGCGGTGCCGGTGATCGGCGGCAGGCCGTGGTCGGCGGCATCGATGAACAGATACCCAGAAGCCCAGGACAGGGAAATCCCCAGCAGCAGCAGCGCGCTCTTCAACATGTCAGACAGTTCCCAGTAGGCATTGCCACGCATCGATGGCAGCGCGACGAACGGACAGCAGCCGGCATCATGGCACCCGGGTCAACGGCGTCTGAACCACTTTCAGCTTCCAGCCTTCGGCGGGCGTGCCGGTCAGGTTGAGCCGCCCGACCAGGTTGTACAGACGTTCGGTGTCCGGCCCGCGCGCGGTGCAGAAGCGATCCTGCAAATAGAAGGGCGGCGTCGCCTGGTAGTACAGCGTAGCCTGCACCGCGGCAGGCCTCGCGCCCTTCAGGTCCGCCCGCGGCACCCGGTAGACCAAGGTGTCCAGCCCGCCGGACACGTAATCCGGGTCATCGGTGAGACTGCCGGCTTCCTCGGCCAGGCCTTGGCCTGCGCCGAGCGCCTTCGCGATCGCCGCACGGTCTTCCAGCCGGAGGTAGCCCTCGGGCAGGATACGGTTGTCCTTCACGCGCGCGCACACCGACAGGAAGCTGGTGGACAGTTCGCCGGCCGGCGTGGCGCCGAAGCCGCACTGTCCGGCGCCGCTCGGCGCGGGCGCGCTGACCAGCTCCTGATAGATCTGCGCCTGATTCTGGCGCGTGATGGCCTGGTGATGCGGCTGGTGAGCGCGGGGCGTGGGTCCGGTCACCCGCACGCAGTCTGGCGTCCACCAGCGTTCGCCCGCGACCGGCCGGCCCTGCGCATCGATGATCATGCCGTTGGCATCGGTGCGCCCGGAGACCCAGAGGTCCCGTCCGCTGGCATCGACCACGCGAAATGTCAGGAAGGCGCGCCTGAAGCCCACGCCGGATGGAAACTTGTGGCCACTCAAATTGGTGACGGTCACCCTGACCTCGAGCGATTGCTCGGTCAGGCTGAGCTTGTCGACGCGGACCTGTGCGGTGGACTTCGCCGCTTGCGCGAGGATCTGATTTTCGGTCTCCTGCAGCGGCGGCACGCCCTTGTCGCCCAGCATCGGATCCTGCGTGCGAATGCCCAGCACGTCGGGGAACTGCTGCGCCATCTTGACCAAGAACAGATTCAAGCCCACCAGCGTGTGGCGAGCGACGCCGGTGCGCGGTGCGAGGTCGATCTCGTTGGGTCCGAGGGCGTGGTCGGTCTGCGGGAAATTGCTGTATTCCTGAATGCTGGCGATCTTGCCGACCACCGGCTGCCCATCCGCGTCGGTTGAGGGCATGTGACATTGCTGGCAGGACTGCGGCTTGCTGCCCGCTCCGAGCGGCAGCGGCTCGCCGGCGGGGCCCACGCCGCTGCGGTAGGCGCTGAAGGCCCACTCCGGATAGGTCGTCTGCTCATAGACGTGGCCAAGATGACGACCGCGATGGAACACCGGCAGACGCACGGTGTGGCAACTGGCACAAACTTCCGACGTCTTGATGGCCGGGTGGTGCTTGGGCTCCATGTTCAGCGCGTTGCGCATCGGTTGCGTCTTCGGTTGCGCGAAGGGCCCGAACACGGTACCCGGCGGACCGTCCACGTAGCTGCCAGTGAAGGTGCGCGCGAGCCCGCGGTTGTCGGGGTTCAGCAGCGCCTGGCGCTCGGGAATGCAGCCGTTCTCGGGCTTGCTCAGGGCCGAAGCCCCCGCCTCGCCGACCAGCATCCGATGGCAAGCCAGGCAGCCGACCCCATCGCGCGCGAGCGCGCCGTAGTTGGCATGTGCTGCCCCCGGATTACCGGGCGGATATGGAACCGCCTGGACCATGTCGCGGGTGAAGGGCCGACAGTCTTTCCCGGCGGCGCGCTGATCGATCGCGAATTGCCGCGCACCCTGAACCCCGTGGCAACCCAGACAGATGCCCTCGATCGCGTCGGCCTGCTCCTTGTGGAAGGTCTGCACCTCGCTGGCGAGTTGCGCGAAGAAGAACGGATCGCGCCCCGCGAGGCCCATCGGCGAACTGCTCCAGGCGCCATACGGCGAATCGTTGATCAGGCCCGCTTGGCCCGGCCGCCCGGCATGCGGGTTGGGCCGGGTCATGTCGAACTGCAGCCCGGTGGAGCCCGCGGCGTGGCAACCCAGGCACTGGTCTGAGGTCAGGAACTGGCTGGCCGCGTTGGACACGCCGGGCTTGGCCCAGACGTTGTCGAAGGTCTGCGAGGGCAGAAACAGATGGGTCAGATCGCTGACTGGCGGGAACCGGTCGCGGGCATACGCGTTGCGGAAGTGCGGCTGGAACCGTTGGCCAGGAGGCCCACCGACGGTCTTCGGGTCATCAGTGACATCACCGGTGGCGGCGTGCCGGTCTTTCGGCAGCGGTCCTTGGAAGAAGTTCTGGCTCAGATAGACGATCGAACGGCCAGGCTGGTCTTGGATGTTGCGCAGGCTCGCGAAGGTCGAGCTGTTGGCGGCCGAGGCGTGGCAGTTGACGCAGTACTGTCCGAAGCCCATGTAAGGCAAGCGATTGCCTGACTGCGCCGGCCAGTCGTTGGTGAAGGTTGAC
>CAIVGK010000304.1 GCA_903905475.1 uncultured Burkholderiales bacterium
AAAATTGACGGCGCACCGGCGCCAGAAATGAGAGTTAGTGCCCACTCCAACCACATCGACCGCCCTGCCGTGTCATGCGGAGCCGTCAGGGCGCAACCCGTCGGGCCACCTGTTGCACAACGACCCGTACCGCACGTCCCCAATCGATCCCACGCCGTGCGCGCCAGGTCGTCGGGGTTCTCCTTGGGGCGGGGTTGCCCGGTGGGGGATTGTCAGTGCGGGGATTTCGGTGGGCGGCCGGCTCGCCGGCTACTGCCCTTTTCGAACTTTCCACGCCCAGCCGGGCAGGGCTTCGAGGCGGGCTTTTCTGTCTGCTGACAACGTCGTCTGCTGCTCACGTTGCGCCAACACCCACCCACCGAGCCGATAGCCGTCTGCAAGCTTGTGCTTTTGCGGAATCCTGCAGTCACCATTCTTGGCAGCGTAGTCGCGCAAGTACTGGAAGGCAGTTTCCCAAGAATAATCGTGCCGCTTCGTCGACCAAACCCAACCGGGCAAGGCTTCAAGACGAGCCTTTCTGGCGGGAGGGATCTTCGCGTGTGCCATTCGCTGAACGCGGACCCATCGGCCAAGTAGGTAGCCGTCTCGACGGCGGTGCCGGGAGGGCACCACGCAATCGCCAGCCTCGGCAGCGTAGTCGGACAAATGGCGGAAGCCAGTCTCCCAAGACTCGTCATGCTGGTTCGTTGCCCAGGTCCAGCCCGGCAAAGCTTCAAGACGGGCCGTTCTATCGGGCGCCACATGCGACCGCTGTCGGCTTTGTTTGCTCACCCATTGCCCGAGCAGATACCCGTCCGAAAGAATGTGCTCCTTTGGCACCAAGCAACCACCTGTCCTTGCAGCGTAGTCGGACAAGTGCTCGAAGCCTAGCTCCCATGCTTTGACAGATTTGCCCCAAGCCCAGCCCGGCAAGGCTTCAAGTCGAGTCCTCCGATCCGGTGACATCCGCTGCGCGAAGCGCTGAGCGTTCACCCAACTACCGAGGCGATAGCCGTTCGCGAGGGTGTGCCTTTTGGGAACCGCACTGTCGCCAGTCTTTGCAGCGTAGTCGCACAGGTGCTGAAAGCCAATCTCCCAAGAATCATCGTGCCGCTTTGCCGACCAAACCCAACCGGGCAAGGCTTCAAGGCGAGTCTTTCTGTCGGGGGGCATCCGCGCTTGCGCTTGGCGCTGAACCAAGACCCATGGTCCAAGTGGATAGCCGTCTGCTAACTTATGTTTGCGCGGAACCCCGCAGTCACCATTCAAGTCAGCGTAGTCGCACAAGTAGCGGAAGCCAGTTTCCCATGCATCGTCGTACGGGTTCCAACTCCAGCCCGGCAAGGCTTCAAGACGGGCTTTGCTGTCGGGGAGCATCTTCCCCTTGGCCAAGCGCTGAGTACCCACCCACCTGCCGAGCCGATAGCCATCTGCCAGAGCGAGATCGAATGGAACCAAGCAGCCGCCAGTCTCGGCCGCGTAGGTGGACAAATGCTGGAAGCCAATTTCCCACGAGTCCTCAGACCGCCGCTTCGTCGCCCAACGCCAGCCGGGCAATGCCTCAAGACGGGCGGCCCGCTCGGCTGACGGCCGCCGTTCTTCGGCCCGCTGACTGCCCACCCACCTGCCGAGCTGATACCCATCTGCAAGCTTGTATGCATCTGGCACCAAGCAGTCCCCATGCTCCTCCGCATAAGCCTGCAACGCCCCGAACCCGAACTCCCACGAATCGGTCACCCGCTCGACCAGATAGGTTCTGAGCGCCTCCCCAAAGCTGGCGTCCACCGACGCCGGCAGATCGAACTGGATCCGCGACAAAGCATCCGGCCCAACCGTCGATCCGGGCCGCTTTCCCAGCCCGGTACGGATCTGATCGAGCTGCGCTGACAGCACGTCGTCGTGGGCCTTCAGGGCGTTGAGCACGTCCCAGATGGGTTTGAAGTTGCTGGCCTCGATGGAGGCCACCGGGTCGGCACCGTTTTCGATGAAGACGGGCAGCACGATGGTGCCGGCGGTCTTGCTGGCGCTCAGGCGGATGGCGCGGCCCACGGCCTGGATGATGTCGATCTGGCTGGAGCGCGGGTCGATGAAGGCCACGCCGTCGAGCGACGGCACGTCGACGCCTTCGGACAGGCAGCGCGCGTTGGCCAGCAAGGCGCGCTCATCGCTCGCCAGCGCCTTGAGCTGCGACAGCTTGATGCGTCGCCGGTCGGTGGGCATGGCGCCCGAGACGAAGTCGGTCTTGAGCGTGCCGGCGGCGCGGTGTTCAGGGCCCACCCAGCCGGCGACTTGCAACAGGTCTTGGGCGAACTGCTCGGCGCGGCTGACACGGCTGTGAAAGCTGATGACCCGGCGCAAGTCGTAGTCTTTGTAGGCCTTGAGCAGTCCGATCTGCGCGGCCAGCGACTCGGCGTCGGTCTCGATGCCGGAGGCGGTCTGGAGCAGCTCGCGGTTGTCGATCCACGCGGCGATGGTGGGGTTGTCCACGCCGATGATGACCACGCGGTAGTCGGTGAGCAGCTCGCGCCGGATGGCCTCGCCAAACGGAAGCGCGTAGGCCACGTGGCCGAACACGGCGGGGTCGTCCATGCCGACCATGTCGGTGCCGCGGTCGTCGGCGGCCTTCTTGACGCTGGTGGAATAGGTGCGCGGTGTGGCCGTGGCAAACAAGCGCTTGGCCGCGCGGATGCGCTGGGCATCAAGCACCGCAGAAAAATCGCTGCCCGCCTTGCCGGCGCAGCGGTGGGCTTCATCGGCAATGGCCAGATCAAACGGCGGCACCGCCGCATCAAGCTGCACCTGCGCGATCAGTGGCGACGACTGGTAGGTCGAGAACACCACCTTGGGCCCGGGGCGCAGCAAGAACTCGCGGATGTCGCCGGTGGCCGAGGTGACCGGGAACGCCACGTCAGACACCGAGTGCACAGCCTCGTCGCCGCCGCGCTTGGCCACGGTGTCGTCAGAGCACACGCACAGCACCTCGAACGGCTCGTTGGCCGCGAGCGTCCATTCGTGCAGCGTTTGGGCCAGCAGGCCGAGCGACGGCAGCAGAACCAGCGTGGACGCGCAGGCGAGCCGCTCCTTGATCCACAGCGTGGTGAAGGTCTTGCCGGTGCCGCAGGCCATGATGAGCTGGCCACGGTCTGCGGCTTCAAAGGCTCCGGCCACGGCGGCGATGGCCTCGGCCTGATGCTCGCGCGGCTGCGGCTTGGCCTTGCGGGAAGCGACCGGCAGCTCGGCCATGGACGCCGGGTAGTCGACGTTGGCGCCCTCGAAGTGGGCCAGCAGGTAGCGCACCACGGCCTTGTCTTGCGCGTCGCAGACTTGCCGGGCGTTGGCGCCGATGCGGTCGGTGGTGGCGATCAGCAGCCGCTTGTCGATGCCCGCGCGGTTGGACTCGCTCAGGAACTTGTCGACGTCGTGCTTGGTGATGTCGTGGTGCGCTGCGTAGCACTTGGCCTGCACGGCCCAGGTCTCGCCGTTCTTGTGCCGGAAGACCAGATCAATGCCGCAATCCACGCCCCAGCGGCCAGGGTATTCGTGCCACAGCCAGACCTGATCGACCTGCGTGGCCCACTCGGGATCGTGCTCCAAGAACCATTGGACGAAGACCTCGAACTGCTTGCCACGCCGCAGGGGATCGGCGTCCAGGCTGGCGATGAAGTCGGGGAAAGCGGCCACACGGGTGGGTGTCAGGCCGCCAGTTGCGTCAGCGGCTTCATACGGCCAAGTTCATCGTGAAGTTTGGCTGCGGCCTGCCAAAGGTCATGCTGGGTCTGCATGTCCAGCCAGAGCTGCGCGCCATTGCCCAGCAGCGTTCCCAGCCGCAGCGCCATTTCGGCCGACACCCCGCTGCGCTCGGCCAGCACCGAATGCAGCGTCTGGCGGGACACACCCAGGCTGCGCGCAAACGCACTCACGGACATGCCATTCAGACTGGGCAGCACGTCTTCGCGCAGGATGGCGCCCGGGAGGGTCGGTGCACGTTTACGCATCAGTGGCTCCTAGTGGTAGTTCTCAAGGTCAAGCCTCACCGCGTTTTCGCCATGCCACTCGAAAGTGATGCACCACGGGCCGTTGACGTGCACGCTGTAGCGCTTTGGGTTTCCCTGCAGCCCATGGAAATCAAAACCCGGCACGTTCAAGGCCTCGGGGGTCTTCGCGGTGTCGATCGCGTCCAGACGGCGCAAGGCCCTTTGTGCCAAGGCTTTTTGCACCTTTGCACTGGAGCCTTTGTCGAACAGCTCTTGCAGACCCTTGTGCTTGAACGACTCGATCATCGCCCAAAGTGTAAAGGATATGTTTACACACCTCAAGGTCACTGTTCGCCGGAGATTCGACCCCCGCGATCATCGGCAGGCACGGCATCGCTGACACGCACGCGCGGCCACAGCCTCGCGCCCACGCCCATGGCTGATCGGCCCGATGGTGGGGTCGGCTTGCGCCTGCCTTGCCTCCCCCGCCCCGAGAATGGGACTTCCCTCGCCCACACCGGACACAAAAATGCCCAACGCACTTCGTTTCGTGATCGTCCCCAAAGTCGCACATCCCTGGTTCGACGAGGTTCACAAGGGAGCACGGATGCAGGCCGCAGCCCTCAGCGCGCGGCTGGGCGTGGACATCACCATCGAGTACCTGCCGCCCGCCAGCGCCGATGTCCATGAGCAAAACGAGATCCTGGAGCGTGCCGCGCGCAGCCGCCCGACCGGCATCGCCGTCGATCCGGTGGACGCGATCGGCAACATCGCGGCGATCAACCGCCTGCGCGAGCAGGGAACGCCGCTGGTGGTCTTCGATTCGCCCGCGCCGGATGCGGGCATCACCAGCGTGGGCAACGACTTTTCGCAGCAGGGAACCATCGCCGCCGAGCGGCTCGCCGCGCTGATCGGGCACGCGGGCAAAGTGGCGGTGATGCAGGGCTGTCCCACAGCGCCCAACCACAAGCAACGCTGCGACGCCCAGCTCGCTGTGCTGGCGCGGTATCCGGGCATCACGGTGGTCGACGGCGGC
>CAIVGK010000305.1 GCA_903905475.1 uncultured Burkholderiales bacterium
CCGTCGGAGCGCAGCGCCAGCACCGGAAAGCGCTGGCTGGCGGCATCGCGCGACAGCGAGCGCGGCGCCGAGAAGCTGGCACCGCCATCGGTCGAGGTGGCCACCAGCACCTGCGCGTTCCAGGCCTTGTCCTTGAAGGCCGCATAGGCGACCACGATGCGGCCGCGCGCGTCGACCGCGATCTGCGGCCGCGCGTCCGATCCTGCGTCGAGTGCCGCGCCGGGACTGCCGACCACCGACGCGGGGCCGAACGTCAGGCCCGCGTCGGTGGAGCGCGCCACCGACACCGAGCCCGCGGCGCTCCACACCACCCACAGCGCGCCGCGCGCGTCGAACACGGCGCTCGCCGCGTTGGCACACGCCAGCGCCGGGCTCGCGCAAGCCGCCGCGCGGTGGCCCTCGTGGTGCATGGCCGCGCTGGCGGGCACGGCTGGCACCGGTTGCGCCAGCGCGCTGCCGGCGAGCAGCAGCGCGCCGACGGCTGCGGCGATCTGCTTAGAAATTGACATGCAGGCTCACCCTCCCCGAACGTGGCATCGCATAGCTGACGCCCTGCGGATTGCTCGCGCTGCTGTCGGTGTAGCGCTTGTCGAACAGGTTGGTGAGCGCGCCCGCCACCTCGAAGCGTTCGTTGATGCGGTACCTCGAGCTCAGGTTGAACACGGCGTAGCTGCCTTGCCGGATGGGCGTGGCTGCGGTCAGGTTGCTCAGCGTCATCGAGCTGTTGTAGCGCACATCGGCGTACTGACTCCAGCGCTCGGTCGTGCGCCACGCCAGGCTGGCGCCGCTCACCAGCCGCGGCACCAGCGACAGCTGCGTGCCCACGGGATCGCCGGTGGTCGTGTGCGTGTAGTACGACTGCGTGCGGGTCGCGTAGGCACTCAGGCTGAGGTCGCGCGACAACGCCCACTTGCCGTCGATCTCGACGCCCCAGGCCTTTTGGTCCTGGCCGTTCGAATAGAAGCTCACCGTGCCCGGGCACGCCGAGTTGGACTCGCCCGCATAGCCGCTGCCGCAGATGTTTTTCACCGCGTCAGGCACCGGCGTGCTCGAGGTGATGCCGTAGGTGGCCACCATGTCCTTCACGTTGGCTTCGAACACGGTGATGCCGAAGGCTGACGAGCCGAGCTTCCAGTCGAGTCCGATTTCCTTGCCGACCATGGTCTCGGGGGCCAGCAGCGGGTTGGCGATGGAAATCGAGCTGCTGCCGAAGCTGCGGTACAGGTTGTTCAAGCCCGGCGCGCGGAACGCCTTGTAGACCGAGCCACGAAGGTCGATGTCGTCGGTGAGCTCGTAGCGTGCCGACAGGCTGGGGTCGAACGCCGTCTTGCGGCTGTTGGGCACCGCGCCGCCCGTCGGGGTGGCGGCCACCGGGTTCGCCACGTTCGAGTAGTTGGTCTGCACCGCACTGCCGCTGAAGTTGCTGAAGTGGTCGACGCGCAAACCCAGCGTGACTTCCAGCGGCTCGAGCGGGCGCAGCTTGAACTGCGAGAACACGCCGGTGAATTCCTGCGCGCCGGCACCGTCGTTGGTGCGCTGGATGCGCAGCGCTTCGGGGCGCGCGGCCGTGGGCGTGCGGTAGCTTTGCTGGGCGTCTTCGCCCGAGATGTAGCGGTAATCCAGGCCGACTTGCAGCTCCCTGAGCAGCGACTGCCAGCGGCTCGAATAGACCACCGAGCCGCCGCGCTCGCGGTAGGTGAGCAAGTCGTGCGATGACGCGTACTGCAACGTCGGGGCCGCCTGCTGCAACGTCGAGGCACCCGAGCCCGAGACCGAGGCACCGCAGGCGAAGGTGGCAGCCGCGTAGCAGCCCGCGCCGTTGTACTTGTCGAAGTTCACCTGCTGCATGTAGGCCGTGGCCATCACGCTGCTCGACGCATCGATGCGCTTTGTCACGCCCAGTTGAACGTCGGGGCTGCGTTGCTGGTTTTCGCCGAACGCGTAGCCGCCGATGCGCTCGTTTTGCTGGTGATAGCCCACGCGCAGAAAGCCGCCGAGGTCGGGCAAGGGTTGGTAATTCAC
>CAIVGK010000306.1 GCA_903905475.1 uncultured Burkholderiales bacterium
CAGGCGGCGCTGACCTCTTCGCCCACTTCCGTGACATCACGGGCACCGGCTTCAAGACCCTGGTCGAAAACCAGAAGGTCGAATTTGAAGTCAAGCAAGGCCAAAAGGGCCTGCAGGCAGCCAACATCCGCGTGCTGTAAACAGCGCACCGGTTCGGCTCTCTGAAAACGCGGCTTCGGCCGCGTTTTTTCATGGGGCCAACGATTTCCGTCCTCCTGTGCGTTCTTCGCACCAGCACAATCGCGGCTGAGCCACCGACCGCAACCGAACCGCGGCGGCACGGGCCCTCCGGAGAGCGCACTTGAACTCGCACCTGACCCCCGCCAGCACGGCGCAGCACATGGAACTGGCGGCCGATGTCGCTGAACTCGGCATCTTCGTTCGCGATGAGGACCGCGTCGGCGGCGAATGGAATGCTCAGATGTACCGGTTGTTCCGGCTCGATCCGGCTCAGGGCCTGCCCTCGCAGGCGCAATGGCTGGCGCTGGTGCACCCCGATGACCGCGAGCGCATGACGCATTCGTGCGAACCCATCCTGGGCCAGGACGCTGGCTTCATCGAACACGAGTACCGTGTGCGGTTTTCCGGTGACGAAGTGCGCTGGATGTCGCAACGCGCCCGCCACGAGACCCTCGACGGCCGCAGCGTGCTGCTCGGCATCACCACCGACGTCACCGAGCGCATTGAGGCCGAGTCCGCGCGGCGCGACAGCTTGCTCGGCGAACGCGAGGGCCACGCCAGGGCCGAACTGCTCGCGCGAATCAGCCACGAGCTGCGTACGCCGCTGCACGCGGTGCTTGGCTTTGCCCAGATGCTGCAGCACGAGTTTGCCGACCCGACCGCCCGGCCGCGCACGCGCATCGATCCCATCGTCACCGCCGGTCAGCACCTGCTCGCGTTGATCAATGACCTGCTGGACTTGTCGAACCTGCTGGGCCCGCCACAGTCCCTGGCCGCCACGCCGGTGAGCGTTGCCGAGGTCGTGCGCGAAGTGCTGCTGTTCGTCGAGGGCCCGGCCCGTGCCTCGCGCGTGACATTGCGGGCGGGCTCGCTCGAAGGCGTCGTCGGCTGTGAGCGGGCGCGGCTGCGTCAGGTGCTGATCCACTTGCTGACCAACGCCGTCAAATACAACCGCGAAGGCGGCGAAGCGGCGATCCATACAACCGTCGGCGCACACACCGTCACCCTGGTCGTGCAAGACAACGGGCCGGGCGTGAGCCGCGAGCAGATCGCGCGGATGTTCGAGCCGCTCAATCGCCTCGGGCTCGAACACTCGGGCATCGACGGCGCCGGCATGGGGCTGGCCATCGTGAAAGCGCTGATCGGCCACGTGGGCGGGCAGTTGCGGGTGAGCAGCGAACCGGGCCGAGGCACACGCCTCGAAGTCGAGCTGCCGCTTAGCACGTTGCAGCCA
The DNA here is from genome assembly GCA_903905475.1 of uncultured Burkholderiales bacterium. GTDB lineage: Bacteria > Pseudomonadota > Gammaproteobacteria > Burkholderiales > Burkholderiaceae_C > PBB1. The sequence goes on from CAIVGK010000306.1 coordinate 1,415, forward strand.
ACGGCTGTGGAGCCCCCGCCTCGCGCCAAGCTGAGCGCTTCCGTGCGCGAGCCTGCCGGCGCGGGGTTGCAGCGCGCGCGCCTGCTCTACATCGAAGACAACCCGGTCAACGCGATGCTGGTGCAAGAGCTGGTGAACAGCCACACCCGGCTCGACATCGTCATCGAGGACACCGGAACCCTGGGCGTGGCTCGTGCGCGGGAAATGCGTCCGGAGCTGGTGCTCATCGACATGCAGCTGCCCGATTTCGACGGCTTCGAGGTGCTGCGGCAACTCAAGGCCGACCCCGAGACCGCCCAGTTGACCTGCATCGCGTTGTCAGCCAACGCGGTACCGGCCTACATCGCCCGCGCGATGGCGGCCGGCTTCGACGACTACTGGACCAAGCCGATCGACTTCAACGAATTCATCGGGGCGCTGGAGCGGCTGTTTCCGAACGCGGTGCACCTCACGCCACTGCAGTGACGGTGCGGCGGGAGGGCCCGCCAGGCCTGCGTCAGCGCAGGGCCGCGTCGAGCAACTGAGCCAGCAAGGCGTTGGCTCCGCCCTCGTGGCCGGCCGCACGTTCGTGCAGGCGCGCGACCAGTTCGGCGGGCAGCTTGCAGGCAAAAGGCACCAGGCCGGCCTCGGAGTCGAGCCGGCGCTGCTCGCGCTTGTCGATCACGGCGCCGGAGCCCTGGGCGAAACGTCCGGGCACGCCAGCGGTCTTCATCTGGCCGCTGATCTTCATGGCCTTGTTCTTTTCAAGGTCGAATTTCTTCATGCTCATGATGGTGGTGGGAAGCTGGAGGTGGGGCCGGATTGTGGCGCGCCCACGAGGGCTGTCTGACAATGCTCGATTGAATCTCTCGAGGACGTCGCCATGGCACTGAAGGCCACCATCTACAAAGCCAGCCTGCAGATCAGCGACATGGACCGCAACGTCTACGGGGATCACGCGCTGACCATCGCCCGCCACCCGTCGGAAACCGACGAACGCATGATGATCCGCGTGCTGGCCTACGCCCTGCATGTGCCTGCCGATCCGCGCAATGGCGCGCTCGAGCTGGCCAAGAGCCTGTGGGACACCGAAGAGCCCGACCTTTGGCAAAAGGACCTGACCGGTCAGATCATGCATTGGATCGACGTCGGCCAACCCGACGAGCGGCGCATCCTCAAGTCCAGCCCGCGCGCCGACCGGGTCACCGTGATCAGCTACACCGCCAGCACCCCGGTGTGGTGGCGCGGCATCGAAAACCGCATCACCCGCACGCGCAACGTGGCCGTGTGGCAGATCGATCCGGCGCAAAGCCAGGCGCTCGCCGCGCTGGCGCAACGCAACATGCAGCTGCAAGTCACGGTGCAAGACGGCACGCTGTGGGTCAGCGAAGGCGACCGCTCGGTCGAGCTGCGGCCGGTCCAGCTCAACGCGGCCTGAGCGCGGCGTCGGCCGGCGCCCGGCGCCGTTGCCACCGCTGCACTCACCCCGCGGCACAGCGGCGAGAATAAGGGCCGAGGTGCATGCGAAATGCGCCGCGCATCCATCACCCCCAGTTCGTTTCCTGCCTGCAGATCATGTCCACCATCCTTCAACATCTTCCAGTCGACCAGAAGGTCGGCATCGCGTTTTCCGGCGGCCTGGACACCAGCGCCGCGCTGCACTGGATGCGCAACAAGGGCGCCCTGCCCTACGCGTACACGGCCAACCTCGGCCAGCCCGATGAGCCGGATTACGACGAGATCCCGCGCAAGGCGATGCTCTACGGCGCCGAAAAAGCGCGCCTGATCGATTGCCGCGCGCAACTGGTGGCCGAAGGCATCGCCGCGCTGCAAAGCGGCGCGTTCCATATCTCGACCGCGGGCGTGACCTACTTCAACACCACGCCGATCGGGCGCGCCGTCACCGGCACGATGCTGGTGGCCGCCATGAAGGAAGACGACGTCCACATCTGGGGCGACGGCAGCACCTTCAAGGGCAACGACATCGAGCGTTTCTACCGCTACGGGCTGCTGACCAACCCGGCGCTGAAGATCTACAAGCCGTGGCTCGACCAGACCTTCATCGACGAACTCGGCGGTCGCTCCGAGATGTCGGCCTTCATGAGCGCGGCCGGCTTCGCCTACAAGATGTCGGCCGAAAAGGCCTACTCGACCGACTCCAACATGCTGGGCGCCACGCACGAGGCGAAAGACCTCGAGCACCTCGACAGCGGCGTGATGATCGTGCAGCCGATCATGGGCGTGGCCTTCTGGCGCGATGACGTCGAAGTCCAACGCGAACGAGTCACCGTGCGCTTCGAGGAAGGCCGTCCGGTCGCCCTCAACGGCGTGACCTTTGCCAGCAACGTCGACCTGCTGCTCGAAGCCAACCGCATCGGCGGGCGCCACGGGCTGGGCATGAGCGACCAGATCGAAAACCGCATCATCGAAGCCAAGAGCCGCGGCATCTACGAGGCCCCCGGGCTGGCGCTGCTGTTCATCGCCTACGAGCGGCTGGTCACCGGCATCCACAACGAAGACACCATCGAGCAGTACCGCGACAACGGCCGCAAGCTCGGCCGGCTGCTCTACCAGGGCCGCTGGTTCGACCCGCAGGCCATCATGCTGCGCGAGACCGCCCAGCGCTGGGTCGCACGCGCCGTCACCGGCGAGGTCACGATCGAGCTGCGCCGCGGCAACGACTACTCGATCATGAACACCGTCTCGCCCAACCTGACCTACCACCCGGAGCGGCTGACGATGGAAAAGGGCGAGTCGATGTTCTCGCCGGCCGACCGCATCGGTCAACTCACCATGCGCAACCTCGACATCATCGACACGCGCGACAAGCTCGCCATCTATGCGCAGACCGGCTTGCTGTCGCAAACCGGCGGCGCGGCGCTGCCCAGCCTGAAGAACGACGGCAGCGTCTGAGTCGTCACGAACCGCCCCCAGAAAACCACCTCGAGTCCGCACCATGACCGATCACATCACCGCCACCATCAGCACGCGCGCCAATGTCTACTTCGACGGCAAGTGCGTGTCGCACAGCATCGTGCTGGCCGACGGCATCAAGAA
>CAIVGK010000307.1 GCA_903905475.1 uncultured Burkholderiales bacterium
TCCAGCGTTTGCGCGCTGGCCAGCGTGAGCGGGCCGCTGCCCGTGCGGCGCAGGCCCGACAGATGGGCTCCGCAGCCCAGCGCGCGGCCGATGTCCTCGGCCAGCGTGCGAATGTAGGTGCCCTTGCTGCAGCGCACGTCGATCGTCCACTCGTCGGCAGACGTACCGTCCTGATCGGGATGCTGACCACTCACGATGTCGATCTGATGAATCGTGACGCGACGCGGCTCGCGCTCGACCTCGATGCCGGCACGCGCATAGGCATAAAGCGGCTTGCCGTCGCGCTTGAGCGCCGAATGCATCGGCGGCACCTGATCGATCTGGCCCGTGAAGCGCACGCACGCGGCTGCCAGCTCGGCGCGGGTGACACGCACCTCGCTGCGTTGCAACACCTCGCCCTCACGGTCGCCGGTGGTGGTGGTCACGCCCAGCTTGAGCGTGGCCAGGTAGCGCTTGTCGGCCTCGAGACCGATCTGCGAAAACTTGGTGGCCGCACCGAAACACAGTGGCAGCAGGCCGGTGGCGAGCGGGTCGAGCGTGCCGGTGTGGCCGGCTTTTTCAGCGCGATACAGCCGCTTGGCACGGGTCAAGGCGTCCTGGCTCGACAGGCCGATGGGCTTGTCGAGCAGCAGCACACCATGCACCGCACGGCGCGGGGTTCGCGCGGCCCTCATCACTCCTTGGCCCGCGTGGCGTTGGCTTGCGCGATCAGCAGGCTCAGTTCGGCGGCACGCTCGGTGGTGCGGTCGAAGTGGAAGTGCAGTGTCGGGACGGTGTGGATCTGCAGCCGCTTGAACAAGCCATTGCGAATGAATCCAGCCGCTTCGTTGAGCGCCAGTTCGCACTCCAGCGCATCGCCCACCAGCACCGAGAAGAACACCTTCGCGTGGGCGTAGTCGGGCGTGACCTCCACCGCGTGCAGCGTGACCATGCCGATGCGCGGATCTTTGAGATCACGAATGAGATCGGCCACATCCCGCTGGATCTGGTCGGCCACCCGGAAACCCCGGTTGGGTATCGAACGCTTGTGTTTCATCTTGATTCCTGGCGGTCGCCATGGCTCCCTGCAAAAGCAAACCCCGCCCCCTTTTGGAGGGCGGGGTCAGCTCCGAAAAGCCTGGTTTACAGCGTTCTCGCCACTTCCTTGATCTCGAAGAACTCCAGCTGATCGCCCTCGGCGATGTCGTTGTAGTTCTTGAGCTTGATACCGCACTCGAAGCCGGAGGCCACTTCCTTGACGTCGTCCTTGAGGCGACGCACGGACTCGACTTCGCCGGTGTAGACCACCACGTTGTCGCGCAACAGGCGGAAGCGAGCGCCACGGCGCACCAGACCTGCAGTGACCATCGAGCCGGCCACCGTACCGATCTTGGAGGCCACGAACACGGTGCGAATCTCGGCCGTGCCGATGGTTTCTTCGCGCTGTTCCGGTGCCAGCATGCCGGCCATGGCGGCCTTCACGTCATCGACTGCGTCGTAGATGATGTTGTAGTAGCGCAGGTCAACACCGTTGTGCTCGGCCAGCTTGCGCGCGCCGGCATCGGCCCGCACATTGAAGCCGATGATCACGGCCTTGGAGGCGATCGCGAGGTTGATATCGCTCTCGCTGATGCCACCGACCGCACCGTGCACGACTTGCACCTTGACTTCGGCGGTGCTCAGCTTGAGCAACGATGAGGCCAGGGCTTCTTGCGAACCCTGCACGTCGGCCTTGATGATCAGTGCCAGGCTCTGCGCTTCGCCCTGCCCCATGTTCTCGAACATGTTCTCGAGCTTGGCAGCTTGCTGCTTGGCCAGCTTGACGTCGCGGTACTTGCCCGAGCGGAAGGTCGAGATTTCACGGGCACGTCGCTCATCGGACAGCACCATGAACTCATCGCCAGCGCGCGGCACCTCGGTCAGGCCCTGAATCTCGACTGGAATCGATGGACCGGCCTCGGTGGCAGCCTTGCCGTTCTCGTCGAGCATGGCGCGCACGCGGCCGTAGGTGGAACCCGCCAACACGACGTCGCCGCGCTTGAGGGTGCCGGACTGCACCAGCACCGTGGCCACAGGGCCGCGGCCCTTGTCGAGCTTGGCTTCGATGACCAGGCCCTTGGCCATGCTGGCCCGTGGCGCGGCGAGTTCAAGCACTTCAGCTTGCAACAGCACCTGCTCGAGCAATTCGTCGATGCCCTGACCGGTCTTGGCCGACACCGCCACGAAGGGCGACGGGCCCCCAAACTCTTCAGGCACGACTTCTTCGGCCACGAGTTCGCTCTTGAGTCGCTCGAGGTTGGCGCCGGGCTTGTCGACCTTGTTCATCGCCACCACCAGCGGCACGCCGGCCGCCTTGGCGTGCGCAATGGCTTCCTTGGTCTGCGGCATGACGCCGTCATCGGCAGCCACCACCAGGATCACGATGTCGGTGGCCTTGGCGCCACGGGCTCGCATCGCGGTAAACGCCGCGTGTCCCGGGGTGTCCAGGAAGGTGATCATGCCGCGCGGCGTGTCGACGTGATACGCGCCGATGTGCTGCGTGATGCCACCGGCTTCGCCAGCGGCGACACGGGCGGTGCGGATGTAGTCGAGCAACGACGTCTTGCCGTGGTCGACGTGGCCCATCACGGTCACCACGGGAGCCCGTGGCAGCAACTCGTGCTGTGCATCGGCTTCGGTGTCTTCTTCCAGGAAGGCATCAGGATCATCGAGCTTGGCCGGAACGGCCGTGTGCCCCATTTCCTCGACCAAGATCATGGCCGTTTCCTGATCGAGCTGCTGGTTGATGGTGACCATCTGACCCAGCTTCATCAAATGCTTGATGACCTCGGAGGCCTTCACGCTCATCTTGTGGGCCAGATCGGCCACGCTGATGGTTTCAGGCACGTGGACTTCTTGAACCTGCTGCTCGACCGGCGCCACGAATGTGGACACCGAGCCGTCGCTGCGCTCGCCTCGGCGACCACCGCGCGGCGCGCGCCAGCCCGGACGGGCGCCAGCCGGGCCATCCGTACGCGCCTTCAGGCCACGCTTCTTGGCGGCATCGTCAGCCCAGCTGGACGACAGCTTCTCGGACTTGACGGATTTCTTGTCGCCCGGCTTGGCCACCGTCGCAGCAGGTGCGCCAGGTGCCGCTGCGGGCTTGTGGATCGTGCCCTTGATGCCTTCCTTGCCGGCTTCCGGCTTGGGCGGCTCGGCAGGTGGCTTGGCCACCATGGCGGACTTCTTGGGCGCGGCCATCATGGCGCGAATCGCGGAGGCCTCGTCTTCGGCGGCCTTGCGGCGCTTGGCCAGATCGATGGCGCGTTGCTTGTCTTCGTCGACAAAGTCAGCCGCCTTGATCACGCGCAGCAGCGACTTGGCTGGCTCGGCGGCAGCGGGTGCGGCTTCGGCAACGGCCTCGGCCTCGGGTGCCACCGGTTCGCCTGAAGCCACCACACGGGCGGCCGCTTCGGCCGCAGCCAACGCGGCGGCTGCAGCGGCCTTTTCGGCTTCGGCGCGGGCCAGCGCTTCGGCGGCTTCACGTTCGGCGCGCTGTGCTTCTTCGCGCACGCGCTGACGCTCGGCGAGCTCAGCTTCTTGCTGGCGCAGCAATTCGGCCTGCGCCTGAGCTTCTTGCTCCAGCCGCTCGAGTTCCTGGGTATCGATCTCGGCGCTCGGTGACGAGTCGGCTGCGCCGGACACGTCATCGCGCTTGACGAACGTGCGCTTCTTGCGAACCTCGACCTGGATGGTGCGTGCCTTGCCGCTTGAATCAGCCTGCTTGATTTCGCTGGTCGACTTGCGCGTCAGCGTGATCTTCTTGCGTTCTGCTCCGGCCGTGCCGTGGGTGGAACGCAGGTAGTCAAGCAACCGCTCCTTGTCGGAGTCGGTCAGGGCATCGTCCGTCGATGCCTTGCTGACCCCGGCCGACTGCAGTTGCTCTAGCAGTGCAGCAGCGGGGCGGTTCAGCTCGGCAGCGAGTTGGGCGACGGTAGTCACAGCCATTGTGGAATCCTTGAAACAGGTCTAGCGGGTCTAGCGGTGTAGCAAGCGTTGAAGCAAGCGTCAGGTGGTGAACCAGTGTTCACGCGCTTTCATGATCAAGGCCTTCGCCTTTTCATCATCAATGCCGGACATCTCGACCAGTTCATCCACAGCCAAATCGGCCAGGTCGTCGCGTGTGTGCACGCCGCCGGCAGCCAGTTTGGAAATCAGATCCGGATCAAGCCCTTCGAGGTCACGCAAGTCCTGCGACACGTCGTTCACGTTTTCTTCGTGCGCGATCTCCATCGTCAGCAAGGCGTCCTTGGCACGGGTACGCAATTCGTTGACCGTGTCTTCGTCGAAGCCTTCGATTTCGAGCATTTCCTGCATGGGCACGTAAGCCACCTCTTCGAGGCTGGCAAAGCCCTCGGCGATCAGGATGTCGGCCACCTCGACGTCAACGTCGAGCTTGTCGACGAACAGCTTGCGCACCGAGTCACTTTCAACAGCTTGCTTGGCGGACGATTCTTCGGCCGTCATGATGTTGATGCGCCAGCCGGTCATCTCGGAGGCCAAACGCACGTTTTGGCCGCCGCGGCCGATGGCGATCGCGAGGTTTTCCTCGTCAACCACCACGTCCATGGCGTGACGCTCTTCGTCGACCATGATCGACTGCACGTTGGCCGGGGCCAGCGCACCGATCACGAACTGCGCCGGATCTTCCGACCACAGCACGATGTCGACGCGTTCGCCAGCCAACTCGTTGGTGACGCCGTTGACCCGGGAGCCGCGAACGCCCACGCAGGTGCCAATCGGATCGACCCGTTTGTCGTGCGACTGCACGGCAATCTTGGCGCGTGAACCGGGGTCACGAGCACACGACTTGATCTCGAGCAGACCCTGCTCGATCTCGGGCACTTCCTGGGCGAACAGCTCGACCATGAAGCCGGGCGCGCTGCGCGACAGGATGATCTGCGGACCGCGCAGGGTGACGTCGACCTCGGCGATGTAGGCACGAACCCGGTCGCCGATGCGCAGGTTTTCCTTGGGAATCATCTCGTTGCGGCGCAAGCGGCCTTCAACGCGACCCGACTCGACCACGATGTCGCCCTTGTCCAGACGCTTGACCGTGCCAACGAAGATCTTCTCGCCGCGCGAGAGGAAGTCGCTGAGCAACTGCTCACGCTCGGCATCACGAATTTTTTGCAGGATCACCTGCTTGGCGGCCTGAGCGCCGATGCGACCGATGGACACCGAATCCACCGGCTCCTCGATGTAGTCATCGACCTCGATGTCGGAGATCTGCTCGAGCGCCTCGAAATGCAGGATTTCCGAGTCGGGCAAATGCAGCCCCGCGGAGTCGGCCACCACGTGCCAGCGCCTGAAGGTTTCGTAGGCACCGGTTTCACGGTCAACCGTGACCCTCATGTCGACCTCGCCGCCGTGCAGTTTTTTCGACGCGGAGGCGAGTGCGGCCTCAACCGCGGCGAACACCACCTCACGGTCAACGCTCTTCTCGCGCGAAATGGCGTCCACCAGCATCAACAGTTCGCGATTCATGGCTTGCGGTCTCCAACTACTTCAATACGGGCCGTTTCGACTGCGTCGACCGGCACCACCGGAGGCGCAGCAAACCGGCGCCCCTTGAAATCCACCACGGGCACCAATCGGGCCTCGCGCACTTCGTCAAACGTGAAGTCGAGCGCCTGCTCGCCATCGGCATCACCAAACACCAGACGCCAACCCTCGCCCAACGGCTCGAGCACACCTTGGTAATGCTTGCGGCCCTTGAAGGCCACCTTCAGCGCCAGATCCACGCGCTCACCACTGAATCTCAGGTAATCAGCCGCCTTCTTCAAGGGGCGATCCAAACCCGGCGAAGACACCTCAAGGCGCTCATAGGCACAACCCTCGACCTCGAGCACGTGCTGCAGCTGGCGCGTCACGCGCTCGCAGTCCTCGACATTGATGAACTCGCTGCCACCCACCGCCACCGAAGCCGCCGGCAGTTTGTCGATGTAGACCCGCAGCAAACCCTTGGGCGTGCGCTCGACGTCCACCAGGTCGTAGCCCAGCCCCGTCACGGTCTTTTCAATGGCAAGTTGCCAGTTCATTAACGATCAATTCCCGTCTTGTTTCCTGCTTGCACCTAGGTGCAAACCACGATTGCCACGCATTCCGAGAAAAACGTTCAAGAAAAAAAAATGGGCTGGAAGAATCCGCCCATTGAGCATTTTCTAGCTTCTCGGAAAACCAGGATTGTAGCTTGCGACAGTGCTACCGGCAACACCGAAAACTGTCAAGTGAGGCCCGTCGAACGGGCCTCGAGCCCGATCAGGTCATGGATGGGGCGCCATCGCCCTGGCCAGCGAGACTGCGCCCAGCTTGGCCTCCGTGTCGACCAGCTTCTTCACGAAGTCGAGCGTGATCGACTCGTCGCTCCGCTTGGTACTCGAGCCTGCCAGCTTGTTGATGCTGCCCGCAAGGAGCGCGCCCGACTGGGAGTCAGACATCTCGCTCACCGTGGAGATGTCCAGCAAATAGAGCTCGGCACCCGCGGCCAAACGCGCCACGTTGATCACCATGCGCACCGGAATGAGATCGCGAACCTTGAAACCCGGCTTGACTTGCTCAAGACCGGTGACCGCCACCCGCAACCGCGCCACGCCCGGTCCAGGCTGCGTGACCACGGCGATGTTCTTCTCGCGCAGGGCATCCACCATGGCTTGGCGGAAGTACACGTCGATCTTGTCCTTCTCGTCAGACACCAGCAGGTTCCAAGCACCCGATGCGTCACGCTCGATGAAGCCCAGCGACTCGATGATCAGGCTGTTGTAGGCCCGCAGGTCTGATCCGGGCTTCAGGTAGACGCGCAGGGTGGGCTGATCCCGACCAGGCCTGAACTCCTCGGGCGGGAGCGAAAAAATGCTCTCGAACGAGTCGGCGGCGCGCGCAGCACCCAAGAAGCAAGACAGCGCGATCAGCGCCAGCACAAGGAATTTCTGACGCTTCATCGGAAGGGTACCTGCGAAAAAGAACCGTTGTCACGATTCGGGGTCGGCAGTCTAAGCGCGTGGCGTGGCGACGCTGTGCTGATCGGGCTCATGCAAAAATCCGCTGATTGTTCAAGAGGAATCGATATGGGTTTTTTGACTGGCAAGCGGCTTTTGATCACCGGTGTTCTTTCCAACCGGTCGATCGCCTACGGGATCGCACGGGCCTGCCACCGGGAGGGCGCGGACTTGGCCTTCAGTTACGTGGGTGAGCGCTTCAAGGCTCGTGTGGCCGAATTCGCGGCCGACTTCAACTCGACGCTGCTGTTTGACTGCGACGTGGCCGACGACGCCCAGATCGACGCGATGTTCAACCAACTGGGCGAGGCCTGGCCCGAGTTCGACGGTTTCGTCCACTCGATCGGCTTTGCCACCCGCGAGTCGATCACCGGGGACTTTCTCGACGGCCTGTCGCGCGAGGGCTTTCGCATCGCACACGACATCTCGAGCTACAGCTTTCCGGCCATGGCCAAGGCCGCA